>NZ_JAUCCU010000002.1:600000-789393 GCF_034675845.1 Castellaniella sp. | reverse complement strand
CATCGCAGAAAGGCGGCTGCGGTCAGTGCGACAATAGCCAGCATGGTGAGTACTTGCCATGTGATGAGAGCGCGTCGGTCTGCGTACGAGCCATGCGCATGCAGCAATAAGGCGATGAGTACGAGCGCCATAATCGCGCACGCTATTTTGATCGCTAGCGCCACGATGGCGATACCATGAATGTCGGGTAGCTGGCTGTAGAAGTAGAGGCTTACCAGGCCAAACAAAGTGCCACTGGCAATTTGCGCGACCCACCCAACCAGGGTCAACCACAAGATGCGGCGCTCATGTTTGGTCTGGCGGTTGATCAGGAAATAGAGCGGCCCAGCAACCACGGCCACCGCACCGAAGTTGTGGGCAACCTGTGTCAGCGCGTAAACGAGGTTTTGCCAGTTCAAAGCGCCTATCCGACGTTAAGATCGACGCAGTCCTCGGCGCCAGTAGCGACATGGGCTCTATTTGCCACCTTGATGCAGACTGTATGCTTTCCTGGTGATAGATCCATGCCATCAAGCGTGAAGCCACCCTTGAGCTGGCGTGTTTGCCCCATCAACTCACCATCCATGTAAACGTGCAGGTGGTCGACATTGGGCCCAGGGGTCGCACTGAAAACGAGCTCGTTTGGATTTTTAACATTGAGCGTCACACCGCTCGCTTGTGGGGCAGTGGCAATAGTCCTCTCGGCGCCTAGGCTAGGGGATCCCAATAAAACCGATCCTGAGACCAATGCGACCAACAATGTTAGTGCTCGAATAAATAGCATGCAGGTTCCAAAATTCGTTATTGAGCCTTGGGAGTGTCCCAGATGACGAGGTTGTGATCATTGGTGTCCGCAACGAAAATGGCGAGTAGCTTTGCTGGCTCGGTATCGCTCGCGTTTTCGCTGATAGCATGATGATCACCTGGGTTCTCAGACCAGCTTTCGCCTGCGTGAAAGACGATCTCCTTGCCATCATTGACTTTGCTGCGAATCGCGCCTGACAGTACGTAGGCGACAACGAATGCAGCGCCGTGGCTGTGTGGTGGAGATTTGACGCCTGGCGCGTAGTCGACAACGACTCCGGTAAGTGATTTGCCTGGGGCGTTGGCGATAGCTTGTTGGAAGGCTTGCGTGATGCCTTGATCCTGCTGGGAGGGGTCAGCCGCTAGCGTTGTGAAGCTTGCAGTGGCTAAAAGGCTGGCTGCTGAGATAGCCAACGATAAAGTTCGTATACTCATTTTTTGCCTCTTGCACATGACTTCATGTGTTTCTGCTTTTAGGATAGGCGCTTTCTATTGAAAATGCACATTACAGTTTTGTAATCTGCCCGTCATCGTCCTGTCAGGTGGGCGTGAGTAGAGTCTTACCTGGGTTTAGGCAATTCTTAGGCAGAGCGCTGTCCGCGAGTTGGGTGTAATACAGAAGAGCGTCGCAGGAGCGATCACATGAAATTGCTCGTTGTTGAAGATGAAATAAAAACCGGTGAATACGTGCGCCAAGGCCTGATGGAGTCCGGTTTCGTGGTCGACTTGGCACGCACAGGCCTGGATGGGCGCCATCTCGCACTCACGGAGTCCTATGACTTGATCATTCTCGATGTCATGCTCCCAGACGTTGATGGCTGGCGTATCCTTCAAACCTTGCGTGAGGCGAAGCTGTCTACGCCTGTGCTTTTTCTGACGGCACGCGATAGTGTGGAGGATCGTGTCAAAGGCCTGGAGCTGGGTGCTGACGACTATCTAATCAAGCCCTTTGCGTTTTCGGAACTACTTGCACGAGTGCGTACGTTACTGCGCCGGGGCGCTGTGCCAGTTTTTAATGATCAGCTGCAGGTAGCGGATCTCGTGCTGGATATCCCGCGCCGACAGGCGAGGCGCAAGGAGATGCGTATCAATCTGACCAACAAGGAGTTCGCCCTTTTGGAGCTTTTGGTTCGGCGCCAGGGCGAGGTTTTGCCGCGCTCACTCATTGCGTCTCAGGTATGGGATATGAATTTTGATAGCGATACCAATGTGATTGATGTCGCCATTCGCCGCTTGCGAGCCAAGATCGACGAGGCCTTTGAGCCCAAGCTCATCCATACCGTGCGGGGTATGGGCTATATGCTCGACGTCAGTAGCGACGTCAACTAAGCCGTGGCGCACCGTCCAGCCTCTCTGGCGCTGCGCCTGACTGTCTCTATTGGGGCAGTCATCACGGTGGTTTTGCTCACATTTGGGTGGACGGTTGAACGGTCTATCAATGATCACTTTGTCCAACAAGACGTCGACGAGCTCAATGCCGTGGTTCAGGCCCTACAGCAATCGTTGTCGTCCCGCCCGCTAGACGAGGATCCTGCGGCACTTCGGCGTCGGTTGGCCGCTGCGGTCTCGGGACATCATGATGCTGAGTTTCGTGTATCGGACGAGAGCGGCGCACTGATCTATGCGACGCCTGATTCCGATCTCGAAGGATTCGCCCGCCTGCCACCGTCGACTGAAGAGATTGATATCAGCTCCGTCAAGATCTGGCGAGATAAGGGCCAGACGTATCGAGGTGCTGTCATACAGATTGTGCCGCATGGAGCTCCTGACAATGCGCCCTTGACCGTTGTCGTTGCGACAGATATCGATTTCCATTTGCACTACCTTGAGAGCTTTCGTGATTACCTGCGGTTGATAACGCTCGCCGCCTGTCTTTTTGCCATCTTGGCCATTTGGTTCGCGGTGTATCGAGGTCACGCGCCAATTCGGCGTATCAGTCGTGAGATGAGGCGTATCAAGTCCGATCAATTGCATATTCGGCTCGAACCGGAGGCTGTGCCGGTTGAGCTGACGGAGTTGGCGGCATCGTTCAATGACATGCTGGATCGCATCGAGGGTGTTTTTCGCAGGCTCTCCAATTTTTCAGCCGATATCGCCCATGAGCTGCGTACTCCGATTACCAGTTTGAAGACTCAAACAGAGGTAGCCCTGTCCCAGGTGCGTAGCGTCGAGCAGTATCGCGAAGTCCTGTACTCCAGTTTGGAAGAATACGAGCGCATGGCGAAAATGGTGAGCGACATGCTGTTCTTGGCGCAGGCGGACAATAAGCTGCTGAAGCCCGAACTGGTGACTGTCGACCTTGCTGCGGAAGTGCATAGCTTGTTTGATTACTTTGAGGCGTGGGCAGAGGAGTGCGCGGTGGCGCTCGTTTTAGATGGATCGGGTGTGTGCGTACAAGGTGATCGTCTGATGATTCGCCGTGCCTTGAGCAATCTATTGTCTAACGCGATTCGTCACACCCCCAAAGGCGGTGCGGTCAGGGTCTCAGTGAGTTCGGCTGGCGACAAAGGGGTACTCCGAGTGGAGAACCCGGGATCTGCGATATCACCTGAACATCTACCTCATCTTTTTGACCGATTCTATCGGCCAGATGCCTCAAGGCGGCGCAGCGGCCAGGGTGCGGGGCTTGGGTTGGCGATTGTTAAATCGATCATTGAGGCACATGACGGATCGATCACAGCGTCCTCCTCGGGCAGTGTAATCACGTTCGAGATGACTCTGCCCACGCTAATGCATGCTGCAGATAACGCTGCGACTGAACCGCGATAACACCACTAAGCTACCACTGAATTTTGTGATGTTCTTCGGTCTCGCGGTGTCGCGCGTCATCCGAGGAATGCAGGTAGGTATTGGTTGTGCTGATGGACTCGTGCCCGAGGTTATCCCGGACATGACGCAGATCCACCTGGTTATTGGCCATGTGGGAGCCTGCGGTGTGCCGTAGCCAGTGAGCCGAGGCTTGTTCAACCCTTTGCGCTTTCGACTCAAAGTCAATGCCTCGTGCTCGGACCCGGGTAGCGGCTTCTTTAAAAATATGCTTAACAATACGATGGACTGCTGCGCGGGTGAGTGCGCGCGTCTGGCGACCGATCGGTAGCAAAAGCGGCGTAAATTCACCGGGAATAGGGAAGGGCGCCAAGCCCTTTTCACGCCGATAGCGCGCCAACTCGATCATGAGCTCGTGGGTAGCGGGAATGATCCGGGTTTTCTCGCCTTTACCAGTCACCTCCAGCCACCAGCGCTCCTCGCCATCCTTATCGCGTCGGCAAAAGAAGCCACCCATGGTATTTTGAGTGACTTCCGAAATACGCAGCCCGCATAGGTAGAGCAGGGAAAATAGCCAACGCAGCCGAAAATAGTGCTCACGCTCACGGTCGGAATCACGTGGCAGGGCATCAATGGCGAGTTTTACTTCGCTCCAGGCCTCGTCATCCAGGTAGCGCGTGACGCGCGGCTTGGCCTTACGAGCGCGCTGGCGCGAGAGCGATAACGGATTGCCTGCCAAGTAGCCAGCCGTCACCAGCCAGGAAAACATCCCGTTCAGAATGATGATGGCCTGACGACGACTCGTGGGCGCCAAGGGGCCGGCGAAGGGGCGCCAATCGGCATGCGTGCGGCCCACCTTACGCCCGGAGCGCATGACCCATTGGGCCGCGGGCTGGGGATCACTCAAGAAGTGCTGATAAGCCAGCAAGTCTTCGTGCGTGAGCGATGACACCGGCTTTTGCATTGCGCCAGTCGACCACAGCAGGAGGCGCTCAGCTTCCTTACGGTAATTATTGAAAGTGTTGGGAGAGTCCATAAAGCGCGCCAACCAGGCCGTAATGGCATCGACATCGGTGGTAGCAGCGATCTGGGGCCGATTACCCATGGCGCGGTTCGTACCAGCGCGTCCGTCCAGTTCTGGAGAAACACGCACAGCCTCGAAGGGCGAGGGCGGAGTAAGCGCTGCTGAAAATTCATTATTTGAGGCCATGTCCAGCTCGACGTAAGCAGAAGATCGTACTCTCTGTATAACTTGACATTATACCAATAATGTCAAATTATCAAGAAAATAAGTCATGTATTTAACGTATTACGTAGTATTATTTCTTGAATTATTTTATGGATTGTTGCCATGGCCACGGATATCGCCACGGATGCGGCGCTTTCGCGAGATGTCGAGGCGTTACGCGAGCGCTTCACCCAGACTCAAGAGCTTTATCGTGAGGTCTGTGCATTGCTGTTCTTTCGATATGGCGTCACACCGACAGCCAATAAGCTCTATCAATTAGTGCGCAAGGGCAGCATGAGCGCACCGGCTGAGGCGCTGACCAGGTTCTGGGGGGATCTGCGCGAAAAAAGCCGCATACGCATTGAGCATCCTGATTTGCCGGAAGCCTTGAAGAGCGTCGCGGGTGAACTTATTGCCACGCTATGGACAAGCGCCCAAACGGCTGCTCAAGAGTCACTGGCAGCGTACCGTGCCGAAGTCCAGGAAGAGGTACTCCAGGCAAAGGCCGATCTTGCCTCAGCGGAAGCTGAACGAGACGCTGCACGATCGGCGGCGCAAGGCGTTAAGAGTGAGCTTGAGCGGGCGAGACAAGAAATAGGTACTCAGTGTGAAAATCTAGCAGTCGCGGAAGAAACGCGGAATTCATTGCTCGCAAGGCTTGATGAAGCGAAGCATGAAAACACGGTATTACAGCGCCAGCTTGAAGATGCTCGCCGTGATTTTGCTCTTGAGCTCGACAAACAGCGCACCTCGATGCAGTTAGCCGAAGAACGCTCACGTGCCTCTGAAAAACGCATGCTTCTGGATATGGATCGTGAGCGTACCACCTTGGCAAAGCTTCAGAAAGAGCTTGATGCCCATGCCGCTGGAGCTTTACGCACGGTTGATCAGCACAGACAAGAGCTTAATTTACTGCAGCAGGCGCTCGGCGATAGTCGCCAAAAAAATGGCCAACTGGAAGGCGCTCTGCAAACAGTGACAGCAAGCCTGGAGCGCGCGGATACCGAGGCCAAGCAAATGCAAACCCAATTAAGCGAATCCAGCGCTCAAACAGTGCTGTTTCGTAGCCAGGCCGAAGGTTGGCGCCGTCAATTCGAAGAATTGCAAGAGCTCCAAAGAAAAAACGCACAAACAACCAAAGCAACCGCACGAAAGCCTCGCCGACCCTGAGCAGCGATATTTCGACAGATATGGCTAGCTGGAGCCTATCTAGATGATGCTTCCAAAAGATATAGATTTGATCTTCTAGACGGTGGCGGCAGTATCCTTGTCGATGCCGTGCAATAGAGCGGTCACAATCGTCTCACGAGTTGCGCCTGGCACGGAGAGGAATGGAACTAAACTTCCCACCAACATGCAAAACACCCATGTGGGGAATTTGGTTCAGAGCATTTTTTGACAATTCCACCTTGGAACTAAAGTTGGCAAGAGGATGCCACGCATCAATTTGCTAACTTTAGTTAGCGAAACTCGACCGACTTTAGTTCCGAGCACTGCCGACCTGAACGGGGTTGCTTTAGAGCATTCTTTTATTCGCATAATGTGTATTATGTAAAGTCATGAACAGAGTGACTGTTGCAGCTAAGATCATTCCTGTCGGCAGCTTGGCCCGGACTACGATTTCGGTTTATTGGCTGCTGTCCTAATGCAGTCCAGCGTTCGCTCTACCGAGTCCGGTAATATTTCGTTTTTGCGCCAATAGATCGAGACAGACCCTGTACCTTGCAGCGTCAAGGGCAAGATACGCAGCAAATCCATCTTCGACAAAATAAGCGCGGATCGGTGCGATGCCGTGCCGATGACATCGCTATTGTTCAGCAAGGTGATATTGGCAATGACAGAATTGGATTCGATATAGTTGGTAGGCAGCGGGCAGGCTGCCGCCTGCAGGGCGTCTTCCAGGGCTTTGCGGATGGGCGACCCCTGGGGCCAAACAATCCACTGATACTGTCGGATGTCATCCCAGTGGATGTCATCACGCAGCAACAATGGATGGCCGCAGCGCGTGACCAGATCCACAGATTCGGTGTACAGGACTTCACTGTGGAACGCGGGCTGATCTTCGATGGTGGACACGGTGCGCCCCAGGACGATGTCCACATCCCCCTGGGCCAGTTTTTCCAGCAACAAATCCATCGTGCCTTCGATCAGATCGATGCGCAGGCCCGGCATGCGTGCCGCCATTTCGAGTACCGCCAACGGACCGGCTTCGGTAGCGGCAACCCCGGACGCCCCCAGAACCACGTGCCCCGCCCCACCCTCGCTGAGAATCTGCATATCGGTGGCGGCGCGATCCAGTTGTGCCTCGATGCGGCGCGCATGGCTGATCAGTACCCGCCCGTGTTCGGTGGGGATCAGGCCACGAGCGTGTCGGGCAAACAGGGTCAGGCCGATGTCTTGTTCTAGTTCTTTTAGCCATTTCGACAGCGCTGGCTGCGTTGTGTGCAACTGTGCTGCCGAATGGCTTAAGTTATGCGTTTGCGCCAAATTCAGTAAAAACCGCAAATTTCGCAAACGGATGCGGTCGGTCCAGTTAGTCCCCATGACAGACACCTACGATACCGCCGCAGCCTTGGTGCAGTACCTTATTTGCCGGGATCCTTGACTGCCTCGAAGGTGTCGAATTCGATATTTTGCAGGGTTCCATCCACGCGCTCTAGTTTACGAATGTATTCATTCTGTACGATATCACGCGTGTCAGGGTCAATGCTGACCGGCCCCCGTGGGCTTTCCCATTGCAAGCCTTTTACCGCCGCAATAAAGGCGGGGGCGCTGGCATCTCCCTGGGTGGCTTGCAGGGCCTTATAAATCAATTGCATTCCATCGTAGCCACCCACCGACATGAAGTTTGGGCGTTCTCCCGGGAAATTCTTGGCGTAGGCCGCCACAAACGCCTGGTTTTCGGGTGATGCATGGGCATCGGAATAATGAAAAGCCGTGATCAGGCCCAGGGCTGCATCCCCTAAAGCCGCCAGGGAATTTTCGTCCGTCATGTCACCCGGGCCGATTCCCTGGATGCCCTGCTTATCCAGGCCCAATTCGCGGAAGTTTTTGGCCAATGACACCATGGAGCTGCCGGGTGGCACAAAAAAGAACAAGGCATCCGGCTTGCTGTCTTTGGTGCGCTGCAAAAAGGGCGAATAATCGGCTGTGCTGACCGGAGTGCGGACTTCTCCAACGATCTGCCCGCCCAACTCGGTAAAGGTTTTTTTGAATTGGTTCTGGGCATCGTGCCCTGGACCATAATCGGCCACCATGATATAGGCGGAACGGATACCTTCTTTGTAGGCCCATTGCGCAATCGCCCAAGAGCTTTGCGGCAGGGTCATCGATACCCGGACAATATAAGGCGATTTTTCTGTGATGGACGACGTTGCCGCATTCATCACCACCATGGGGGTTTGGGATTCAGTGGCCAGGGGAGCCACGGAAAAAGCATTGGGAGTCAGGTCAAAGCCGGCCAGAATGTCCACCTTGTCCTTGATCAGCAGTTCCTGGGCCTGGCGCTTGGCAACGGCTGGTGCGATACCGGTGTCGTCCTTGATGATCAACTGGATTTTGCGTCCGGCTACGGTATCGCCGTGCTGCTGCATATAGGTCTGAATACCGTTTTTGATTTGTTTGCCATAGTCGGCATAAGGGCCCGACATGGACAGCACCAAGCCGATTTTCAGGTCTTGATCTTGGGCCTGTGCCGTGGTGGCCGCCAAAACCATCCCTGCCGTCAGGGCAATGGCACTAAGGGTGTGTCGCAACTTCATTGGTCTTCTCCGAAAGTTTATTAGTGTTGGGGCAAGGCAAAGGTCTTTAAAAAACGGGTCAGCTGATCGATTGCGCTCAGAGGCAGCACATGCGCCACGTACTGGTCTGGTCGTACGATCACCACCGCCCCTTGGCGGCTGATTTTGCGCCGCTCAAAAATATCGTCGTCCGGTAAGGCGGCGTAGATATTTTCATAATCAGACAGACGATATGGGCCCACCCGGGGAATAAAGGCCTGGGGGACTTGGCCGATATCGATCTGGGTGTGGTTTTGCTGATAAATGACCTTGATATCAAACCAGGCGTTTTCGTCCAAATCAGCAGGGGTAAAGCCGCGCACCGGCGAATCGGGGGATTCATCCAGCCAGCGCCCCAGCGTCGTAGTGGCCGAGTCTTGGCCAGGCAGGGCCGCGTCGGCAAACACATAAAAGCGCCAACGGCCATCGGCAGTGGCCTCGTGGCCCAGATGGCGGCGATTCGCATCAGCCACCCGCATGACTTCGGCAGACCAGAATCGCTTACCCACCGGAAAGCCTGCGGCCAAAGACCCATCGTCCGGCGTGGCATTGATCATCGAGGGCGCATATTGCGTCATGAAACCCTGGGCAAACGCGGTAATCTGCAAATAGGCATCTTCAAATTCTTCTTGGCTGGAGAATTCCTCCGGGGACTTCGCCATTTGGGCGGCCCAGCGTTTGTCCTGTTGGATCAAATCATTGCCGATTTGTTGGCGTTCCGTACTGTAGGTGGACAGCAGGGTATCCGGGCTGCGTCCTTCCAGTACGTGACCCAGCTTCCAGCCCAGGTTGAATCCATCCTGCATGGATGCATTGGTCCCCTGCCCGGCCTTGGCACTGTGCGTGTGGGCGGCATCGCCGGTAATAAATACGCGCGGCATCCGATGGTCACATTGCTCCTGGGGTACATCGTCAAAGCGCTCAGAGACCCGGTGCCCGACTTCGTAGACGCTATACCAGGCCACATGGCGGATATCCAGACGATAAGGGTGCAGTATTTTTTGTGCCCGGGCGATGGTGTCTTCGACCGGGGTGCGGCGCACAGCCCCATCATCGCCTGCCGTGACATTGCCCAGATCTACATACAGGCGGAATAAAAACCCGCCTTCCCGGGGAATCAACAGAATATTGCCGTCATTTTTAGACTGGATGGCGCACTTCACCCGAATATCCGGAAAATCCGTTTCGGCCAAGACATCCAGCACTCCCCAGGCGTGATTGGACGATTCGCCCTGCAAGCGCCAGCCCAGCGCTTTGCGTACCCCGCTGTGCGCCCCATCGGCCCCAATCACGTATTTGGCCTGGATGGTACGTTCTTGCCCAGCTTGAGGGCCCGCCGTTGGCGCGACCCGGACTGCTACGGGATAATCCCCGTCAGACATGATTTCCATCCCCAGGAACTCCAGCCCGTAGTCCGGAGCCATGCGGGTGGGGGCATTGGCCATGAATTCGGCAAAATAATCCAGAACCCGCGCATGATTGACGGTCAGGTGAGGATATTCGCTGATCTGATTGGGATCTTCGTCCAACCGGGAAACCCGGCGGATATTGTCTGGTGCCACGGGATCTGGCCGCCAGAAGGCGGTTTCCGTCACGTGGCAGGCTTCGGCCATCAAAGATTGGGCAAACCCAAAGGCATTAAAAGTTTCCAGACTGCGTTTCTGCATGCCATCGGCCAGGCCGATTTCCAGTCGATGAGGGCGGCGATCAATGATTCGGGTGCTGACCCCAGGAAACTGTGACAGCTGGGCGGCTGCAATCATGCCCGCCGGCCCTGCCCCGACGATCAGCACATCCACTTGATCAGGCAATGCGGCGGATCGTGTCAAGCCCTCTCCGGCGGGCGGCAAAATCCTGGGATCGTGGGACACATAGCTGTGGTGATGATATTTCATATGGTCTCCTGGGCGTAGAGCGGCCCTTGGAATCTGCTGGGCCAGCAGATTTTTTTATAAAATTAATTGAGAAGCCCCCCTGGGAAATCCATTTCTGGATCGCCTCGTACAGCATCAAGAGATTTTTAAAGCCGCCAAGACCTGTTTTCCCTCATGCAAGAAAGCCTTGAAGAATGAACTCATTCAAAGCACCCATGCATTGAGGGGGTAAACATAGTTTATGAGTAAAGCGCGTGCTTTACTGTTTTTTAAGGATGAAGTTTTATTATTATTAATATGAAAATCGATATACCGGAATTCAAATATGCCATACGGATATGGCATAACAGAAATAAAGATTTTAAAAGTCCAAAATTAATTTGCTGGATTAATATAGGTTTGGGTGATTATGAATAAGCTTAAAACCAGCCCATCGCACTCAGCAAAGATCCTACGCCAATCACGGCAAACAGCGCCGCTGCCCCTGCATGCACCCATTTGACCGGCAGGCGGTCAGCTGCCTTGGCGCCCAGATAGACGGCAGGCACATTGGCCAGCATCATGCCGATGGTGCTGCCGACGACTACCAACAGTATGTCGTTAAAACGCGCGGCCAATGCAATCGTGGCGATCTGGGTCTTGTCGCCCATTTCAGCCAGAAAGAACATCACAATAGTGGCCATCAGCACGCCCATCTTGTGCATGGGCTTAAAGTCTTCGTCGATTTTGTCGGGTATCAGCAGCCAGATCCCCATCAGCACAAAAGACACCCCCAACACCCACTTCAGCAGCACGGGGTCCAGGAGTCCAGCCACCAGCACGCCCACCGCGCCGGCCAGGGCGTGATTGGCCAAGGTAGCAATCAGGATGCCCAGGCAGATCAAGCCGGGCCGGTGATAACGAGCAGCCAGCACGATGGCCAGCAATTGGGTTTTGTCGCCGATTTCTCCCAGGGCAACCACCCCGATGGAGACCAGAAGTGCGTCCATTTTTGAATACTCGGGGCGAACATGACCACGCCTTCCGTCGGCCCCTTGCGACGGGAAACGCAGTCAGCGGTCTTGCCAGGCCTGGGTATGCCCCAAAGGCTGCTGGTGCCATGGTCGAGCGACCAAGTGTGTTGACATCAGCCCAGCGGACAAACAGTCCTGCTGGCGGCTACTCCCCGATGACGGGTGCCGCATTATAGTCTGTGCCGGATCGAATAGCATCCAGGCCGGGTGACAGAGCGGACAACCCGCCTGGCTTTGGCGTATGATCCCCAGGTCTATCCTGTCCTTTTTCCATATCACATCATGCCTTCAGGTACCCGAATCGTCGAATTCGATCGCCCGGACATGGCCAGTGGGGCGCTCGGCACTGCCGAGGCCTGGGCCCGGGTCAATCCTCCTGTGTCTCCGGAAGAACGCGAGTTTCAAAAAACCCGCATCCGCAGCCTGCTGAAATCCCGCAATGCCGTGCTGGTGGCCCACTACTATGTGGATGCCGATATCCAGGATCTGGCCGAGGAAACCGGCGGCTGCGTGTCAGACTCCCTGGAAATGGCACGCTTTGGTCGTGATCACGGCGCGGATACCCTGGTGGTCTCCGGCGTGCGTTTCATGGGCGAGACCGCAAAGATCCTCAGTCCTGAAAAACGTATCCTGATGCCGGACCTGGACGCGACCTGTTCACTGGACCTGGGCTGCGATCCGCTGGCATTCAAGCAGTTCCGCGCCCAATACCCGGATCGTACCGTGGTGGTCTATGCCAACACCAGTGCTGCCGTGAAGGCCCAGGCCGACTGGATGGTGACCTCATCCATTGGGCTGGATATCGTGGCCGATCTACACCGTCAGGGCAAAAAAATCCTCTGGGCGCCGGATCGCCACCTGGGTTCTTATATTCAGCGTCAAACCGGCGCCGACATGGTGCTGTGGCAGGGCTCCTGTACGGTGCATGATGAATTCAAAGGGATCGAGCTGGATCTCATGCGCCAGGAACACCCGGACGCCTTGATCCTGGTGCACCCGGAATCCCCTGCGGGCGTGGTCGCGCTGGCCGATGTCGTGGGGTCTACTTCGCGTCTGCTGGCTGCCGTCCAGGAATCCTCCGCCGATACATTTATCGTGGCCACTGACCAAGGCCTGCTGCACAAGATGCGCCTGGCCGCTCCAGACAAGACTTTCATCGCAGCACCGACCGCCGGCGAATCCGCCACCTGCAAGAGCTGCGCGCACTGCCCGTGGATGGCCATGAATTCCCTGAAAGGCATTGCGGATGCCCTGGAATTCAATCTCAACGAGGTCCACCTGGACCCCGCACTGGGCCAACGCGCCAAAATCTGTATTGATCGCATGCTGGATTTTGCCGCCGCCCATCGTCAAAAAATCCAGCCTGGTGCAGATCTTGCCCAAGAACAAGCCCTATTCGCCAAAGTCGGCCCTGCATGAAGACCCCTCAGTCCACCCTGCGTAATCCCCACGCCCCCTTCTCCCCTGCCCTGCGGGCTGCCTTCGAGGCCCGCATCGATCAGGCGCTGGCCGAAGACATCGGTACCGGCGACGTCACCGGCCTGTTGATCCCTGCCGATCAGGTCGAGGCTGCCCAGGTCATTGTGCGCGAACCCGCAGTGCTGTGCGGAGCGCCCTGGTTCGAGGCGGTCATGCACCGGGTGGATGACCGGATACTGCTGGATTGGGCCTATGCCGAGGGCGACCTGATGGAAGCCGACAGCGTGGTCTGTCGCTTGCATGGACCTGCGCGGTCCTTGCTGACCGCTGAACGCACGGCCTTGAATTTTCTGCAGCTGTTTTCAGGGGTGGCCACGGCCACCCGTCGCTACGCCGACCTGATCACCGGCACCAAGGCCAGCGTGCTGGATACCCGCAAGACACTGCCCGGCCTGCGCCAAGGGCAAAAATATGCCGTGCGGGTCGGTGGCGGAAAAAACCAGCGCCTGGCTCTGTACGACGGCGTCCTGATCAAAGAAAACCACATTGCGGCGGCGGGTGGCATTGCTGCTGCCTTGCAGGCCGCCCAGGCCCTGCCCTATCATATTCCGGTTCAGATCGAGGTCGAAAACCTGGACGAACTGCGCCAGGCCCTGGATGCCGGGGCGTCTTCTGTGTTGCTGGATAATTTTTCCCTGAATGATCTGCGGGCAGCCGTGGATTTGACCCAGGGCCGCGCTCTGCTGGAGGCTTCCGGCGGAATCACCCACGAAACTGTGCGCGCCGTCGCCCAGACCGGGGTGGATCGTATATCGGTGGGCAGCCTGACCAAGGACATACAGGCAACGGATTATTCTCTGCGTATTCTGTAAGTCTACCGGAAGCCATCCTCGGGGGTCATGACCGTCGGCAACGCACGCGGTAGCGTCCAGGGGAAATCCTGGCAATAATGCAGGCCGCGGCTTTCCTTGCGCGACAGTGCTGACGCCACGACCAGGGCGGCTACCTGGATCAGGTTGCGGCACTCCAATAGATCGCTGGTGACCCGGTATTCCTGGTAGTAAGCCTGGATTTCCTGCTCTAGCAGACTGATTCGTTGGTGAGCCCGGCCCAGGCGTTTCTGGGTCCGCACAATGCCCACATAATTTGACATCAGGCGCCGGACTTCGTCCCAGGCATGGGTGACCAGGACGGCTTCAGCGCCATCGCGTGCCCGGCTGTCATCCCAATCGGGCACTTCAATGGTGGTGGACTCCAGCGGCGGCTGGACATCGATGTCGTGCGCCGCATTGCGTCCGATCACCAGGCATTCCAGCAGCGAGTTACTGGCCAGTCGGTTTGCGCCATGCAGGCCGGTATAGGCGGTTTCGCCCACGGCATACAGGCCGGGAATATCGGTGCGGCCGTTCAGGTCGATGACCACCCCGCCGCAGGTGAAATGCATGGCGGGGACCACCGGAATCGGGTCGCTGGTGATGTCGATGCCGAATTCCAGGCACCGTGCCTGAATGGTGGGAAAGTGTTCGTGGATGAATGCCGGAGAGCGATGGCTGATATCCAGATCCACATGTGTCAGGCCGCGTTTTTTGATTTCGAAATCAATCGCGCGCGCAACCACATCACGGGGGGCAAGCTCCAGTCGCTCGTCATGCCATTGCATGAAGCGTTCGCCCGCCTGGACACCCGCAGTGGCAGGCAGGCGCAATACCCCGCCCTCGCCGCGCAGCGCTTCGGAAATCAGGAATGATTTTGCCTGAGGGTGGTACATGCAGGTAGGGTGAAACTGCATGAACTCCATATTGGCGACCCGGCACCCTGCCCGCCAGGCCATGGCGATGCCATCCCCGGTCGAGGTGTCCGGGTTGCTGGTGTGCAGGTAGACCTTGCCCGCGCCGCCCGTGGCCAGCACAACCTGACCCGCCAGGATGGTATCGACCCGGTCGGCCTGTTCGTCGTATACGTAGGCGCCCAGGCAGCGCGCCGGGGCATGGGCCTGATCCTGCCCCAGGATGCGGCTGGTAATGAGTTCAACCCCAGAATGGTATTCCAGCAAGGTGATGTTGCGGTGGGTGCGCACCTGCTGCTCCAGCGTCAACTGGACCAGATGGCCGGTTTCATCGGCGGCATGGATGATGCGCCGCTGGCTGTGGCCGCCTTCGCGGGTCAGGTGAAAACCGAGTTCCGCCCCCTGGTCCTGGGTGAATGGAACACCCAGCCCAATCAGCCACTCGATGGCAGAGGGACCTTGCTCAACAATATGACGCGTAGCCAGCGGATCACAAAGATCCGCGCCGGCCACCTGAGTATCAAGCACATGCTTATCGTGGCTGTCGCCCGAGTCCAGCACGGCGGCAATCCCGCCCTGGGCCCAATTGCTGGCACCGTCCAGCAGGGCTTTTTTAGACAGGACGGCCACCTTTTTGTCAGCGGCCAAGTGCAGGGCAACGGTCAGCCCGGCCAGTCCGCTGCCAATAATCAGTACATCATAATGTTGGTTCATCACGCTTTGAGTAACAGTGAATAAAGCGAAACAATCAATGCTGCCTCGGCTGCGCAGCAAAAAACCCTGCGGCAGCCAAAGGCCGCACGCAGGGTTGATCGATCAGCAAAAATTAATGGGCAGCGCCGGCCACCAGCCATTCGACGACGATCTGGGTGTCTGCAGGCGAGATGCCGACATTGGGCGGCATGGGGATGGGGCCGTAATTGCCGGTGCTGCCTTCCTTGATGTGCTTGGTCAGGATTGCGGCGGCGTCGGCCTGGTCCTTGTGCTTGGTAGCGACCTCTTGGTAGGACGGCCCGATGACTTTTTTGTCGACGGCGTGACAGGCCAGACAGGCGTTCTTGGCCAGGATAGGCTGGACCTGAGTGGCGTAGTCAGGGGCGGCATGAGCCGATTGTCCCAGAACGAAAAGAGGAACGCACAAAGCCAGTGCAAACAGTTTCATGATTGGATCTCCGATATTAAAAACATATAGGCTTGTGGCAGGGCTGCTGAAGGCTCGACCTCGTGACCGCCAGCATCACGACCGACGGCAAGCAGCATCATTACACCATAGCCTAGGCATGGATATAAAAATACTGCCATAGATTGTAGGTCTTCACAGAGTTTTGGGGCAGGCCTATGATAAAGGGGAAGCATGATTCTTTGACACGGAGCCACCATGACTAAAGGCGACATCATTCCCGATTGGGATATCCAGACTTGGCTGAATACGGACACGCCTTTGTCGCTGTCGGATTTGCGGGGTTCGGTGGTCGTGGTGCATGCGTTTCAGATGCTGTGTCCAGGCTGCGTATCGCACGGCATTCCTCAGGCAAAATCCATCCACCAGGCCTTTCCACCAGGGAAACTACAAGTGGTTGGCCTGCATACCGTGTTCGAACACCACGCGGCCATGACCGAGATCGCCCTGCGGGCCTTCATGCACGAATACCGCATCCGCTTTCCGGTAGGCATCGATCGTCCCGACCCACGCGGCAACCCGATTCCCCTGACTATGCAGGCCTGGCGCCTGCAGGGCACCCCGACGCTGGTCATTCTGGATGCACAAGGCCATGTGCGACTGCATCATTTTGGTCAGATTGAGGATTTGCGCGTTGGCGCGGTCATTGGTCAGTTGTTGACTGAGGCGGAATCGATTTCCCCATGAATCCGGCCAGCAGGTCAATCGGAATCGGGAATACCAGCGTGGATGATTTATCCCCGGCCACCTGGGTCAGGGTCTCCAAGTAGCGCAACTGCATGGCAGACGGTTCTCGCGCCAGGATACTGGCAGCGTCTGCCAGGGCCTGGGCAGCTTGGCGCTCGCCTTCGGCGTGAATGACCTTGGCCCGGCGCTCGCGCTCGGCTTCGGCCTGGCGGGCCATGGCCCGCACCATGGTTTCATTCAGGTCGATGTGCTTGATTTCGACGTTGGTGACCTTAATGCCCCAGCCATCGGTCTGGGCATCCAGGATGCTCTGCACGTCCAGATTCAATTTTTCGCGCTCGGTCAGCATTTCGTCCAATTCGTGCTTGCCCAATACGGCCCGCAAAGTGGTCTGTGCCAATTGACTGGAGGCTTCCAGGAATTGCTCGACCTGAATGATGGCTTTGGCCGGATCGACCACCCGAAAGTACACCACGGCATTGACCTGTACTGAAACATTATCCCGGGAAATCACGTCTTGAGGCGGGATATCCAATGTGACTACCCGCATATCCACGCGCACCATCTGCTGCAGGAACGGAATGATGATGATCAGGCCCGGGCCTTTGGTGCCGGTATAGCGCCCCAGCGTAAAGACCACAGCGCGCTCGTATTCGCGCATGATGCGAAACAAGCGAAACAGCACCAAGATCAGAAACAGCAGGATCAACAGGCTGATCCCCGAGCTCGCATTCAGAAACATCATGAGGATTCCCCTGATAAAACATCAACATCGTCGGCGAGAGGCTCGACGATCAGCAATAAATCATGGGCCTGTATCACCCGCACGGCTTGTCCCGGAGATAAAGGGCTGGTGCAGCGAACCTGCCAGACTTCGCCGCGCACCAATGCCCGGGCGCGGCCACGCGCATCGGTAGCCTCGGTGACTTCACCGACCATGCCGGGAAGCTCTTCATTGCCTCCCAGGGCGCGGCTGCGATGCGCCTGGATGGCGATCACGACAGCCAGGGCCAGGATCAGGGCCAGCAGAACCAGTGCCCACAATGACTGGGCACCAAAATAAACCAGCAGCATGCGGTCTCCTGTGAGATAAACCGCCGTCAAGAATTGGCGGCGGCGCGCCGCCGAGCCAGCATATCTGCCAATACCACCGCCTGATTGTGCTCGGTATCGTGTGCGCCGTACAGCAGTGTGATGGTTTGACCCTGGGCGGCCGCCAGGATTTCATCCATCAGGGACAAGGCATCTGCAGATTGGAGTTCGGCCGTGTAATCACGGCGAAATTGTTCCCAGCGTTCGACTTGGTGACCAAACCATTTGCGCAGGTCTGTGCTGGGTGCCAGGGTTTTTTCCCAGCGATCATAAGGCAAGCTTGCCTTGGATAGGCCCCTGGGCCACAAACGATCCACCAGCACCCGGTAGCCGTCGCTGTCGGCAGCAGGTTCATAAGCGCGTTTGATGAGCACAGGGGCAGTCATGATCAGCCTTTGCTGGGATGCGTCATATCCAGAGGGACGATCCATTCATCGTACTGCGCATCAGTCAGAAAGCCCAGCGCCAGCGCTGCCTGGCGCAGCGTGCTGTGTTCCTTGTGGGCCTTTTTGGCAATGGCGGCGGCCTTATCGTAGCCGATATGGCGGTTCAGGGCGGTGACCAGCATCAGGTTCTTGTTCAGGTTTTCCTCGATGCGCTGAATGTTGGGCTCGATGCCAACAGCGCAGTGCTCGTCGAATGCCAGGCAGGCGTCAGCCAGCAAGCCGATGCTTTCCAGGACATTGTGCACCATGACGGGCTTGTAGACGTTGAGCTGGAAATTACCCTGGGAACCTGCAAAGGCCACTGCGGCATCATTGCCGAAGACCTGGGCGCAGACCATGGTCATGGCTTCGCACTGGGTTGGATTGACCTTGCCCGGCATGATGGAAGATCCAGGCTCGTTTTCCGGGATGTCGAGTTCGCCGATGCCGCAGCGCGGACCGCTGGCCAGCCAGCGCACATCGTTGGCGATCTTCATCAGGGCGCCAGACAGGGTGCGCAGCGCCGCCGACATATTGACCAGGGCGTCGTGGGCCGACAGAGCAAAGAATTTATTTTCAGCGCTGCGGAAAGGCAGCCCGGTGATGTCGGCGATCCGGGCGGCAGCCAATTCGCCAAAGCGCGGGTGTGCGTTCAGCCCCGTGCCTACGGCGGTGCCGCCGATGGCCAGATCATAAATGCCCGGCAAGGCCACCTGCACGGTATCCAGGGCGAAATCGATCTGGGCCACCCAGGCGCTGATTTCCTGGCCCAGGGTGATGGGCGTGGCATCCTGCAAGTGGGTGCGGCCGGTCTTCACGATCGTGGCATAGGCTTTGGCCTTGGCATCCAGGGTCGCCCGCAGTTGGCCCACCGCCGGGAAGAAGTGCCGGGACAATTCGGATGCCACAGCAATATGCATGGCGGTTGGAAAGGTATCGTTGGATGACTGGCCACGATTGACGTGATCATTGGGATGTACCGGGGCTTTGCTGCCCATGACACCGCCCGCTAATTCGATGGCGCGATTCGAAATGACCTCGTTGGCATTCATGTTCGACTGTGTGCCAGAGCCGGTCTGGAACACCACCAGGGGAAATTCGGCATTGAGCTTGCCGGCGATGACCTCATCTGCGGCACGCACGACCAGATTACCGATATCCTCCGGCAGTTCGCCGAGTTCGGCATTGGCCTGGGCAGCGGCCTTTTTCAGGACCCCCAGGGCGCGAATGACCGGCGGCTGCCAGCGAAACCGATCGACGCCGATCGGAAAATTCTGAATGGAGCGCTGTGTCTGTGCCCCCCAGTAATGGACGGAGGGTACCTCGATGGCGCCCATGGAATCGGTTTCGGTACGGCAATCAGCCATGGTGAAAAACTCCTGTATCGTTTCGATTGAAGTGAAAAAAATTGGCTTGAATATAACGCGATATGGCGATACCCAATCAGGCAGCACGCGCCAGCAGCGCAGCCCAGGTTCGGGTAATGTCCAGCATGCGATTGGCAAATCCCCATTCGTTGTCAAACCACAGCAGCAGGTTGATGAAGCTGCCATGATTCACCCGCGTTTGCCCGAGATCCACCACGGCAGAATGGGGGTTATGGTTGAAGTCGATAGAGGCATGCGGCTGACGGGTACAGGCCAGCAGCCCGGGGTGTGCCCGGGCGGCGTCTTCCAGCAAGGCATTCAGGGCCTCGACCGAGGTGGCCGTATTCAGGTTGACGGATAAATCAATGGCCGAGACATTCAGAATGGGCACCCGGATGGCCTTGGCCTGGATTCTGCCAGCTAACTGGGGCAATAATCTTTCCACCCCCTGGGCCAGGCCTGTCGTGACCGGAACGATGGATTGCATGGCAGAGCGTGTGCGCCGCAAGTCCGAGTGGTGATAACCGTCGATCATGGGCTGATCGTTCATCACCGAATGCAGCGTCGTCAGATAAGCACTCTGGACCCCCAGGTGCTGATCCAGCACATGCAGTACCGGCACCACGGCATTCGTGGTGCAGGATGCCGCAGACACGATGGTCTGATCCGGTTGCAGGACGGATTCATTGACGCCATACACGATGGTGCAGTCCACGTCCGCTGCGCCGTGGCCCGGGTTGGACACCAGCAAACGGGGGCAGCCCGCATCCAGAAAACCCTGCAGATCACGGCGGCTGCCATAGGCACCGGAACATTCCAGCAATAAATCCAGCTTCAGGGCTTTCCAGGGAACCTGGGCGGGTGTGCGGGCATGAAATACCTGGATATCCCGGCCCGCAATCTGCAGACCGTTGTCATGGGACTCTACCGCTGCAGGAAACACCCCATGGGTAGAATCAAAATGCGTCAGGTAGGCCATGGATTCCAGGTCAGCGGGCTCGTTGATGGCCACGACCTGAATGCTTTGATGATGCGGGGACTCGATCAGGGCGCGCAAAAAGCAGCGCCCGATGCGGCCATAACCATTGATGGCAATACGTAAGGGCTGGGACATATCAGCCATGAAAACCCGCCACAACATTGCGTGGCATATCGCGACAAAAGGCCTCGATGTTATCGCAGACCTGTCGGGCCATGGCGCTGATGGCTTCCTGGCTGGCCCACGCCACATGCGGGGTCAGGATGAAATTCGGGTAGCTCAGTAATTTCATCAACGGATGGTCCGGCATGGGGGGTTCCTGGGTGGTGACATCAAACCCCGCTCCACTGATCTGGCCGGTCTTCAGCGCGGCCTCGAGGGCGAATTCATCCACTAAGCCGCCCCGGGCGGTATTGATCAGCAAGGGTTGGCGTTCCATCAGGGAAAACTCATCGGCGCCAATCATGCCCCGGGTTTGGTCATTCAGCGGACAATGCAGGCTGATGACGTCGCTGTTGCGCAGCACGTGCGTAAATGATGAATAGTCCTCGGCGGGCGAGCCTTCATCGCGGCGGGCGGCAAACTGCACGCGCATGTCAAAAGCCCGGGCGATTTCAGCCACGGCTTCGCCCAGCGCCCCACGGCCGATAATGCCCAGGGTGGAACCAGCCAGATCGCGAATCGGGAAGTCAAAGTAGCAGAATTGGCCGCTATGTTGCCAGCGGCCATCCTGCACCGACTGACGATAAGCCAATAGGTTGCGGCGCAGTGCCAAGATCAGGGCAAAAGTGTGTTCGGGCACAGTGTGCACTGCATAGTCGCGCACATTGGACACAATAATGTTCCGACGGTTACATGCCTGCAGGTCAATGTTGTCGGTGCCGGTGGCGGCCAGCGCAATCATGCGCAGGCGCGGTGCTTGCTGCAGCATGGCCGCTGTCAGCACGACCTTGTTGGTGACGACAATATCGGCATCATGAATGCGTGGCACAACCTCGTCGGCGGTGGTGCGGGCATGCGACACCCACTCGTGCGGCACATCGGGGGCTGGTATTTCCACCGATGCAGGCAAAGTGTCACGATCCAGAAAGACAATGCGCAAAGGGTTCATAAGAGCAGCCTTTCAGTGAATATGAGTTATTCAGGGAAACCCTAGTCTACTCTACTCTATCGGCATGTTCTGCCCATGTGCCGGTGGTATAACATGCTCTGAGCATCGAACCTTTTGCGGGAATCTCATGAAACTCTATTATTTTCCGGGCGCCTGCCCGCTGGTCACCCATATTGTCCTCGAGTGGATCGGCAAACCCTATGAAACCGAGCGCCTCACGCCCGAACAAACCAAAGAACCTGCCTACTTGAAGTTGAATCCCAGTGGCGCCGTACCTACCCTGGTAGACGGGGATTTCGTCCTGACCCAAAGCGCCGCCATCCTGGACTATCTGGCCGAACTCAACCCCAATGTCCCGCTGATTGGTGACACGCCTCAGGCGCGAGCCGAAACCCGGCGCTGGCTCAGTTTTTGCAACTCGGACATCCACCGCACCTTTGGTCTGGTGTTTGGGGCGCCTTACTTCAGCGGCGGCGACGAAGCCATGGCCAAAGTCCTGACCGCCAAGGCCAGCGATAAGCTGAAAAGCATGTTCTCGATTGTCAATGACCGCCTCAATGGCCGCGACTGGCTGACCGGCCAGCGTTCAGTGGCAGACCCCTATTTATTCGTGCTGCTGATGTGGGCCGACGCCAAACAAATCGCCCTGCCCGGCCTGGAAAACCTACGTAAGTTCCAACAGCGCATGCAAGCCGACCCCGGCGTCCAAGCCGCCCTGAAATCACAGGGATTGATCTGACTCAAGACAGCCCTAATGGGCTGTCTTGTGTACAGATCAATCGGAGCTGCCTGCAGGCAGCGACGTGGGCTGAGTCCCCTGACAAGACAGCCCCAATGGGCTGTCTTGTGTACAGATCAATCGGAGCTGCCTGCAGGCAGCGACGTGGGCTGAGTCCCCTGACAAGACAGCCCCAATGGGCTGTCTTGTGTACAGATCAATCGGAGCTGCCTGCAGGCAAAAAAACAGCCCAGCCTTAGCCGGGCTGTTTTTTTACACGAAACAATCAGGCCCCTAGATAGGCCTTGCGGACCTCATCGTTGACCAGCAGGTTTGCGCCGGTATCCGCCAAGACGACCTTGCCGGTTTCCAGCACGTAGCCGCGGTCAGCCACCTGCAGCGCCTTATTGGCGTTCTGTTCGACCAGAAACACCGTGACGCCTTCGTCCCGGATGGTGCGGATGATGTCGAAGATCTGTGCAATGATCAGCGGCGCCAGCCCCAAGGTCGGCTCATCCAGCAGCAGAAGCTTGGGACGCGTCATCAGGGCGCGGCCAATGGCCAGCATCTGCTGTTCACCACCCGACATCGTGCCAGCCCGCTGGTTGGAGCGTTCTTTCAGGCGGGGAAACAGATCGTAGACATGGTCCATGCTTTCTTCGGTCTGGATCTTGTCCAGAAAGAAAGCGCCCATGTTCAGATTTTCTGCCACAGTCAGGTCGGGAAATACGCGCCGACCCTCGGGAGAGATGGCAATGCCACGCTGCATCACTGTATGCGTGGGCTGCTCGGTGATATCCTGGCCCAGAAAGCTGATGCGCCCGGAACGTGCCCGGGGGTTGCCGCAGACCGTCATCAGCAAGGTGGTCTTGCCCGCGCCATTGGCACCGATCAGGGTGACGATCTCGCCCTGGTTGACCTCGACCGAGACATCGTTGAGAGCCTGGATGGCACCATAAAAGGTGCTGACGTTTTCCAGTTTGAGCACGGTTATTCCCCCAGATAAGCTTTGATGACGCGAGGGTCCGTGCGGACCTCATCGGGTAAGCCCGTCATGATGGGCTTGCCGTGTTCCATGACCAGAATGCGATCCGATACCCCCATGATGAGACTCATGTCGTGCTCGATCAACAGCACGGCGACGCCGTATTCCCGGCGCAACTGGTCGATCAGGGCGGAGAGATCGCGTTTTTCCTGAGGATTGAGACCGGCAGCAGGCTCGTCCAGCATCAACAGGCGGGGCTGGGTGATCATGCAGCGGGCGATTTCCAGGCGCCGTTGGTGGCCGTAGGCCAGATTGCCGGCCTCGCGGTTTGCATATTGGCGGATATCCATGAAATCCAGCCATTCGACAGCGCGTTTTTTAGCATCGGCCTCGGAGTGGCGGAAAGACGGCAATTTCAGGATGCCCTGCAACAGCCCGGTTTCCATCAAGGTGTGCTGGGCAACCAGCAGATTTTCCAGGACTGTCAGGTTTTTGAACAGGCGCACGTTCTGGAAGGTACGCACCAGCCCGTGGCGCGCAACCTTATGACTGGGCAAGCCGCCGATGGGCTTGCCATCCATGGAAATATCGCCGCTGGAGGGTTTGTAAAACCCCCCGATGCAGTTAAACACAGTGGTCTTGCCTGCCCCATTGGGGCCAATGATGGCAAAGACCTCGTTTTTGCGGACATCGAATTCGACCTGGTCCACCGCCAGCAGGCCACCGAACCGCATGGTCAGCCCACTGACTTTCAACAAAGATTCACTCATGATTCCAATTCCACTTGTGGGCGTTTTACCGGCAGCAGGCCCTGCGGGCGCCACACCATCATCACCACCATCACCAGACCAAAAATCAGCATGCGATATTCAGCGAACTCGCGGGCGATTTCGGGCACCACGGTCAGCAGCACGGCGGCCAGGATGACCCCCAGCTGAGAGCCCATGCCGCCCAGCACCACAATGGCCAGAATCAGTGCGGATTCGATGAAAGTGAAGGATTCTGGATTGACCAGCCCCTGGCGAGCAGCAAAGAAAGCCCCGCCAAAACCGGCAAACATAGCGCCCATGGTAAAGGCGGAAAGCTTGATGTTGCGCGGATTGAGTCCCAGCGAACGGCAGGCGATCTCGTCTTCTCTGAGGGCCTCCCAGGCGCGCCCGATGGGCATGCGGATCAAACGACTGGTGAAATACAAGGTAATCAACACCAGCACCAGGGCCATCAAATACAGGTAGGTGACTACATCCTGACTGTTGAAAGTCCAGCCCATCATTTCGTGGAAAGTCTGGCTGCCATCGGTAGTGCGGCGAACCATCTGGTAGCCGAAAAAGGATGGTTTTGGGATGCCGGAAATGCCATCGGGTCCACCAGTCAGGCCATACAGATTGATCAGCATCAGGCGAATGATTTCACCAAAGCCCAACGTGACGATGGCGAGATAGTCACCCCTGAGGCGCAGCACGGGGAAACCCAGCACAAAGCCAAATAAGGCGGATACCAGGCCGGCAAACGGAAGGGCTTCCCAGAAGCCCCAGCCTGCCCAGTGATACAGCAAGGCATAGGTGTAGGCGCCGGTGGCATAAAAGCCCACGAAACCCAAGTCCAGCAGCCCGGCAAAGCCCACCACGATATTCAGCCCAAGCCCCAACATGACGTAGATCAGGACCAGAGTGGCAATATCAACCTGGGCGCGGCCACTGAAAAATGGCCAGACAATGGCAAACAGCACCAGCACCATAATGGCGTTGTGCCTAACCTTGTCGGTGAGCGCAGGCATGGTGAAGCGCGGCGTGGTGCTTTTTTTGCGGTTAAGCCACAGAGGCCGCAGCATCTGCACGACAAACACCAGCACCATGCCACCGATGATCATGGACCATTCAGGCTGTAGATAGGTTTCCTGGCCTTTGCGCAGAATCTGCAGGCCATAGACAGGCGCGATGATGACGCCGGCCATGATGGCGGCAATCAGGGAATTTTTCAGGTTCTGCATTATCAGACCTTTTCGACCTCGGGTTTACCCAACAGCCCCGTAGGACGGAACATCAGGATGAAGACGAGCAGCAAGAAGGCAACAATGTCCTTGTACTGCGATGAAATAAAGGCGGCGGCGAAAGTCTCGGCCAAGCCCAGCAACACCCCGCCCAACATGGCACCTGGAATACTGCCGATGCCGCCCAGCACTGCGGCGGTAAAGGCCTTGATGCCGGCGATGAAGCCGATGAAGGGGTTGAGCTTGCCGATAGCCAATGCGATCAGCACCCCGCCCACGGCTGCCAGCATGGCGCCGACAACAAAGGTAAATGAAATGATCCGGCTGGTATCAATCCCCAGCAGGTTCGCCATGCCCAGATCCTGTGAGCAGGCACGGGAGGCCTGACCAGTGCGAGAGTATTTGATGAACAGGGTCAGCCCCACCATCATCAACACAGTCACCAGGATGATCAAGATGCGGGAATATGGTGCCGTGACGGAAAAATCACTGGTGCCAATTGTGAATTCGAACGAGCCGCTGATCAAGGCGGGAACCGCCATGTCCCGGGCGCCCTGCCCGGTGGCCACCCAGTTCTGCAGAAAGATCGACATCCCGATGGCGGAGATCAGGGGCACCAGCCGAGGGCTGTTGCGCAAGGGGGCATAGGCCACCTTTTCGACAGCATAGCCGTATACGGCAGTGACCAGCACAGCGACGATCAGCATCGCCAGCACCATGACGGGCAGCGGCAAACCGCTACCGACGCCGATGGCGGATAAAGTGACCAGGCCGACATACGCACCAATCATGTAAATCTCGCCATGGGCGAAATTGATCATGCCGATGATGCCATAAACCATGGTGTAGCCAATCGCAATCAGGGCGTAAATCGCACCCAGCGACAAGCCGTTGAACAGCTGTTGCGTCAATAGAGGAAGCAAGTCAGACATAATGGCAGGGGTCTTCTAAAAATCGGCCGAGCTGAACAGCCCGGCCAGGAAAATGGCCCCGACAAAACGCCAGGGCCTGCCGAACCCTTTAGGGTTGGATCTGGGTCATGTTGCCGTCAGCATCCCACTTGAATACGGCAAATTCAAAGTGCTTCAAGTCACCCTTTGCATCGTAGTCGACTTTGCCGATACTGGTATCGAAGCTGGTCTTGTGCATGTAGTCGGCGACCTTCTCGGGGTCAGCGCCCACGGCATTGATACTGTCGGCCAGAATCTGCATCGCGGCATAGGCGGTCATGGTGAAAGCGCCATCCGGACTGCGGTTGAATTTCTTGAAGTTTTCGAGGATTTGCTCGTTGCCTTTGCGCTTGGTGAAATCGGCCGGCAGGGTAACCAGCAGCTTATCAACAGCCGGCCCGGCAATGGCGGACAGATCCTTGTTGGCGACGCCCTCGGGACCCATGAACTGGGTATCCAGGCCTTGTTCACGCGCCTGACGCAGCAACAGGCCGAGTTCGGGGTGATAGCCGCCAAAGTAGATCAGGTCGGGACCCAGTGCCTTAAGCTTGGAGATCACAGCGGAATAATCGCTGTCACCCACGTTAATGCCCTCGAACATGGCGATGTTGACATTGGCATCCTGCAATGCTTTTTGTACCTGGGTGGCAACGCCAGAGCCATAGGTTTGCTTGTCGTGCAGAATGGCGACTTTTTGGGGCTTCAGCTGTGTTGCGATGTAATCGGCTGCAAACGGACCCTGTTGATCATCGCGACCAATCGTACGGAAGAAAAAGTGCGGCTTGATGGTGTCGGTGACCAGCGGCGAGGTGGCGCCCGGAGTAATGGCCACGATGCCTTCTTGCTCGTAAACGTTGACGGCGGGTACCGTGGTGCCCGAGCATGCGTGAGCGACGGCGAATTTAGCGCCGGAGTTCACGACGCGGTTGGCGGCCGGGACGGCCTGCTTGGGTTCGCAGCCATCGTCAATCAGCAGGGCTTCGATTTTCATGCCCTTGATGCCGCCGGCTTCGTTCATGGCATCAATGGCGGTAAGTGCGCCAGCCTGAATTTGATCGCCGTATTGGGTATTGGGGCCTGTCATCGGTTGCGGGATACCGATTTTCAGCGTGTCGGCGTGGGCTCCAGCAGCCAGCGACAAAGCGCCAAATGCCAGAACGACAGGGGTGATGCGCAGATTGAACTTCATTCGTAATGTCTCCGGTAGAGGCGCCACTGACTTTGTTATGAACCTGATTGGATCAAACAGCCAGGGGCACTAAGCCTTGATTTTTGCTTCCGCCCTGAGCGGCAGGCGTATTCTGCAGGCTTAGCCCCCTTGTGTCACTACGGTTAATCCCTGATTTTTAATTATTTCAGGGTTATTCAGGAGCCGACGGGATCTGAATACTGTTTGGCCAGTTGGGCCGCGCGCTGGGTGGCTGCCGCTACAGCCTGATCCACGGTGGATTTCAGCGCGTGGCGCTGGAAGACTTCGAGCGCAGCCGCAGTCGTGCCGCCTTTCGAGGTGACGCGTTCGCGCAGCACGGCGGGACTGTCCGGTGACAAGGAAGCCAGCTGGGTGGCCCCATGAAAAGTGGTCAGGGCCAGCTGTCGAGCCTGGTCTGCCGACAAGCCCTGATGGATACCGGCTTCGATCAGGGCTTCGAGAAACAGGAATACATAGGCGGGACCGCTGCCTGAAACGGCTGTCACCGCATCGATGGCCGCATCATCGGGTACCCACAGAATATCGCCCACCGCTTGTAAAAGCTCTTCGGCCAGCAATCGGTCAGCAGTGCTGACGGCATCCAACGCCATCATGCCGGTCATGCCGCTGGCAATCAGGGCGGGCGTATTGGGCATACAGCGCACGATACGCTCATAGGGTGCATCCGCCGTCCCCAGCCAGCGGGCAATCGCCTGCCCCGGAATACCAGCAGCAATGCTGATGACCAGGGTATCCGGGCGCAGCCAGGCACGACACTGCTGCACGACTTGCGACATGATTTGCGGTTTGACCGCAAAAAACCAGACATGGCACTGGGCCAGGCGCTTGTCGGGGGCGCTGGCCGTGGTGGTGCCCAGGGCATCCCAGCGCAGTCGGGTGTCATCACCAGGGTCGATGACATGCACATTGGCGGCCGCGCAACGCCGTCCGATCAGGCCACTGGCCAGGGCATTGGCCATATTGCCGCCGCCAATCAGCGCGAGAGTAAGGTTCTTATCCATAGCGTACGATTGTAAAGGCATCATGCACTATCCGACACCCTGCCGGGGCGAGATTTCAAACGCGGGTTCATGCTACAAGAACGTCACTCATCCTGCGTTTTTGGCTGCCGGATGAACGTCTATCTTGTGGCAAACAGGGATTGTCAAAGCTGACATGAACTGGTCACAATAGCTTCCTACAATCCCCTCGTCGCCGCCCTTGGCTATTGACCGGGGGAGGCTATCAAGGAGAACCAAATGGCATTTCCCTTTACACGCATGACAATTTTGGCCGCTTTGCTGGCCAGCGCCGGTGTCGCCCAGGCGGCGACCACGGTCACCTTCTGGCATTCCATGGAAGGCCCGCTCGGTGAACGTGTCGACGCCATCGCCAAGGACTTCAACGCCAGCCAATCCGACTATGTCGTCAATCCGGTCTACAAAGGCGCCTACGGCGAATCCATGAATGCCGGAATCGCGGCATTCCGCGCTGGCAACGCCCCCGACATCCTGCAGGTCTTCGAAGTCGGTACCGCCACCATGATGTACGCCAAAGGCGCTGTGCAGCCTGTACAGGCCCTTTCTGAAAAGCTGGGCGACCCCATCAACCCGGGTGACTTTCTCGGGGCCGTCGGGGGCTATTACTCGTCCCCAGAGGGCAAGCTCGTCTCCATGCCTTTCAACAGCTCGACCCCCGTGCTGTACTACAACAAGGACGCCTTCAAGAAAGCCGGTCTGAATCCTGATGCCCCGCCCAAGACCTGGCCGGAACTGGCCGAGGCCGCGAAAAAACTGCGCGCAGCCGGCATGGAATGCGGCTACTCCACCGCGTGGCCGTCCTGGGTGCTGCTCGAAAACTTCGCGGCCTGGAATAACATCCCATATGCCTCCAAGGACAACGGCTTTGGCGGCTTGGACGCCCGGTTGCTGCTGGAAAGCGAACCCTTCAAAATGCACATGAACTTCCTGGCCAATATGGCCAAGGCAGGCGAATTTACCTATGGCGGGCGTGGTGATGCAGGCAACGCGCTGTTTACCTCCGGCAAATGCGGCATGTATACCGGGTCCAGCGGCATGCGCGCATCCGTCATTAAAAGCGGCCTGTTCGAATTCGGCACCAGCACCCTGCCCTACTACCCGGATCTGCCTGGTGCACCCCAGAACTCGATTATCGGTGGGGCTTCACTGTGGGTCTTTTCGGGTAAGTCCGACGATGCCTATAAAGGCGTGGTGAAATTCTTTAAATTCCTCGCCAGTCCGGCCCAAGCCGCCGCCTGGCACCAAGGTACCGGCTATGTGCCTGTCACCAAGGCTGGCTACGAAGCGACCAAGGCTTCCGGTTTCTACGAGAAAAACCCAGGCACTGAAGTCGCCGTGAAGCAGCTCGACGCCGATACCACGGCTAATTCCCGGGGTATCCGCCTGGGTTATCTGCCGCAGATCCGTGACATAGAAGACAGCACCATGGAACAAATCTTTGCGGGCAAGGTGTCCGCCGAAGATGGCCTGTCCAAGATGACCACGGAAGGCAATGCCTTGCTGGAACGCTTCGAGAAAAGCGTGAAATAAACCATGGAAAAGCGCGTCGTCTTCCGTCATCGGACTCTGCCCTGGTTGTTGCTGGCCCCTCAGTTGGCCATTACGCTGGTCTTTTTCTTTTGGCCGGCCGGGCAGGCCATGTGGCAGTCGTTTCGCCTGGAAGACCCCTTTGGCCTGTCTTCGCAGTTTGTCGGGCTGGAGAACTTCGCCGACCTTTTCGCCAACGATGATTACCTGGCCTCGTTTCGCACGACGGCCTGGTTTTCCACGCTGGTGGCGGTGGGGGGGTTGGTCATTTCGCTGCTGCTGGCGGTCATGGCCGATCGGGTGGTACGGGGCGCCGCGCTTTATAAAACACTATTGATCTGGCCCTATGCCGTGGCTGCCGCCGTGGCTGGGGTGCTATGGCTGTTTTTGTTTTCCCCGTCCGTGGGTATTTTGGCCGTGGCCATGATGGAAATAGGCCTGCAATGGAACCCTCGCCTGGATGGGGAGGATGCCATGGCCCTGATCGTCTTTGCCTCCATCTGGAAACAGGTCTCTTACAACTTTCTGTTTTTCCTGGCTGGCTTGCAGTCCATCCCTAAATCGCTGATCGAGGCGGCCGCGATTGATGGCGCAGGGCCGGTGCGTCGTTTCTTCAGCATTGTCTTTCCCTTGCTCTCCCCCACCAGTTTCTTTCTGCTGGTGATCAACTTCATCTATGCCTTTTTTGACACCTTTGCCGTCATCGACGTTGTGACCCAGGGTGGCCCTGGCCGCGCCACTGATATTTTGGTCTACAAGGTCTACAACGCGGGCTTCAAAGGCCTGGATCTGGGGTCGTCTGCGGCCCAGTCCGTGATTCTGATGCTGATCGTCATTGCCCTGACGGCTATTCAGTTTCGTTACGTCGACCGCAAGGTCAATTACTGATAAGGACGCAGATCATCATGGTAGAACGTCGTCCTATTCTGGATCTGATTTCTCACGCAGTCCTGATCCTGGGGGTGCTGGTCATTGCCTTCCCCTTGTATGTGGCCTTTGTCGCCTCTACCCAGACTGCCCAGGAAGTCGCTCAGGCGCCCATGTCGCTGATTCCTGGATCGCATTTTTTCAGCAATTATTGGGCCGTGTTGACCGGCAGTGCGATCAATACCCCACCCGTGGGGCGCATGCTCTGGATCAGCACGTTCATGGCGCTGGCGATTGCCATCGGCAAGATTTTCATTTCTATGCTGTCGGCATTCGCCGTGGTGTATTTTCGCTTTCCGTTGCGCATGCTGTGCTTCTGGATGATTTTTGTCACCCTGATGCTGCCGGTCGAGGTGCGCATTGCACCGACCTACGCCGTGGTGGCTGACCTGGGCATGCTCAACAGTTATGCCGGGCTGACCCTGCCTCTGATTGCTTCAGCGACGGCCACCTTTTTATTCCGGCAGTTCTTCCTGACAGTGCCAGACGAACTGGTCGAAGCCGCCCGCATCGATGGTGCCGGTCCAATGCGCTTTTTCAAGGATATTCTTTTTCCCTTGTCGCGCACCAGTATTGCCGCCTTGTTCGTGATTCAGTTCATCTATGGCTGGAACCAATATCTTTGGCCGCTGATCATTACGACCCAGGAAAACATGTACCCCGTGGTGGTGGGCATCCGGCGCATGATTGCTGGGGGCGACAGCGTCACTGAATGGAACCTGGTCATGGCCACCGCCTTGCTGGCCATGGTGCCGCCGGCAGCCGTGGTCATCCTGATGCAAAAGTGGTTCGTCAAGGGCCTGGTAGACACAGAAAAATAGGATATGGGCTGACATGACAACCCTGAGCTTTCGCAATGTACGCAAAACCTATCCGGGCGGCGTAGCCGTCATTCACGGCATCAGCATGGAAATTCACGATGGCGAATTTGTCGTCATCGTAGGTCCGTCCGGCTGCGGTAAATCCACGCTGATGCGCATGGTGGCCGGCCTGGAATCCATTACCGACGGCGAGATCCTCATCGGCGATCAAGTGGTGAATAATCTGGAGCCCGCCGAACGCAACATTGCCATGGTGTTCCAGAATTACGCACTCTACCCCCACATGAGCGTCTTTGACAATATGGCCTACGGACTGAAAATCCGCCGCATGGACAAGGCCGAGATCCACCGCCGCGTAGATGACGCAGCCCGCATCCTGGAGCTCGATCATCTGCTGGATCGCCGCCCCAGGCAATTGTCCGGGGGCCAGCGCCAACGCGTGGCCATGGGACGTGCCATCGTGCGTGATCCCTCTATTTTTCTGTTCGACGAGCCATTATCCAATCTGGATGCGAAGCTGCGGGTGCAAATGCGCCTGGAGATCCAAAAACTGCATCAGCGCCTGAAGACCACCAGCCTGTATGTCACGCATGACCAGGTAGAAGCCATGACCCTGGCGCACCGCATGATCGTGATGAATCAGGGCATCCCTGAGCAGATCGGCACGCCCGCCGAGGTCTTTGAACGCCCTGCGACGGTCTTTGTCGCCAGCTTTATTGGCTCACCCCCGATGAATCTGCTGCAGGTCAGCCTGGACGCCCAGGGCCGCCCCCAGGGGCCGGATGGACAGGTATTGCCCGTCCCCGCACCGGCTACCGCTCCATCCGATGGCGCCCAACTGATTCTGGGCTTGCGGCCCGAGCATCTGCAACTGGGTGCAAGCGGTCTGCAAGCCCAGGTCGACATGGTCGAAGTGCTGGGATCAGAGCAACTGATTCATGCCTCTTGGGGCAAGCAAAGCCTGATCCTGCGCTGCAGTGTCGCCGAAACCCGCGACCATCCCCTGAAAACAGGGGATACCATCAGCTTTGGGCTGGATGGACAGCACCCGGCGCACTGGTTCGATGCCAGTACCGGCAAGCGCCTGGAATCCTGACTGAGTTCACCGTTCGAATTCACCATTGAAAAAAGCCTCTTTGCAGAGGCTTTTTTGCGCCTGCCCGAAGACAGGCCAAGCGAGTGGATCACAGACCCGAACCTGAAGTCCGGGCCTGCTCAAGGCGCTTATTTATAGACGGACTTGTTGCCGTCGGCATGCCAGGTAAAGACATCGAACTTAAAGGATTTCAGGTCGCCCTGTTTGTTCCAGGAGATGTCGCCAATCGGGGTCTTGACATCATTGGCGTGCAGCCAGGCAGCGACCTTGGTGGGGTCATCTGCGCCTGCGCCCTTAATGCCGGCCACGATGGCATCCACAGCAGCATAAGCGGTCAACTGGAAGGCACCGCCCGCGTTACGGCCTTTGGCCTTGAAGGCCTCGACCACGGCAGCGTTGTCCGGGTTGGCGGTGAAGTCGGCCGGCAGGGTAACCAGCATGCCTTCGACTGAAGGACCAGCAATGGCATTGATGTCGGGGTTACCCACGCCTTCCGGGCCCATGAACTTTGCATTCAGGCCTTGTTCGGCACCTTGGCGCAGCAAGAGACCCATTTCGGGGTGATAGCCGCCATAATAAATAAAGTCGGCGCCTGCGGATTTCAGTTTTGTGATGATGGCGGAGTAATCGCTGTCACCGGCATTGATCCCCTCGAAGAGGACGACCTTCACACCGGCCTTTTCAAGATCAGCCTTGACGGCGGCGGCAATGCCCTGGCCGTAGGACTGTTTATCGTGCAGGACGGCCACGGCCTTGGGTTTGATTTTATCGACGATGAATTCCGCAGCGGCGGGACCTTGTTGGTCATCACGGCCAATGGTACGGAAAATCATGTCGTAGTTCTTGCCATCCGTGACTGCCGGCGAGGTGGCAGACGGAGAAACCATGACGACGCCTTCGTTGTTGTAGACGGGCGCGGCTGCAATCGTAGCGCCCGAGCACACATGCCCGACCACATAATGGATTTTCTCATTGACGACGCGGTTGGCGACGACTGGACCCTGTTTGGGTTCGCAGGCATCGTCGATCACCACGGCTTCGAGTTGATTACCCAGCACACCGCCATTGGCGTTGATGGTTTCGATTGCCGTGTCCACGCCTTCTTTGACCATATCGCCGTATTGCGTCAGTGCCCCGGTGTAAGGCCCCGCAATAGCGATCTTGATTGTGTCAGCGGTCGCTGCGGAAGACATCATCATGCCAGCGGCAAGCCCTAGTGCGGCCACCATCGGCGTCAAGCGAATGTTCATACAACCTCCTGTGAAAGACCCAGAAAGAATACACGAAACCCCGGCGAGTGGATGCAGGTTCGTACGGGGGTTTTCCCCGAATTCGGGCGATTCGAGTCCGAATTCGAGTCCGAAAGAGCGAGATCAGGCCAGCAAACTGCGCAGCATCCAGGCGTTTTTCTCGTGAATGTCCAGGCGCTGCGTGAGCAGATCGGCCGTGGGCTGATCACTGACTTTATCGGCACACTGAAATGCCTTGCGGGCAGTTTTTGCCACGGCTTCGTTGCCCTGCGTCAGGAGCTTGATCATGTCCTCGGCGGAGGGGACAGAGTCGGGTTCGGCGATGGAGCTGAGCTGGGCGTATTCGGCATAGGTGCCAGGGGCGTAATACCCCAAGGCACGAATGCGCTCGGCGATGGCATCCAGTGCCTGCCAGGCTTCTGTGTACTGATCCATGAACAGATTATGCAGCGTACTGAACATGGGGCCGGTGACGTTCCAGTGGAAATTATGCGTCATCAGGTACAGGGTATACGTATCTGCCAGCGTCTTGGAGAGTTCGGCCGCGACGGCAGCACGGTCTTTTTCAGACAGGCCGATATCAATAGGCAGGCCGCTGGAAGCCACCAGGGATTTTTTCGAACTGGATTTCTTGTCGGTTTTTGTCATGAAATACTCCCTTATGAATAGACCAAATCAGAATAGCACAGGGGGATAACCCTAGGGCTTGGTGAATATAAAAAATATAGACAGGGCTTGTGTCTTGTCAAGCCTCGGCCAGGCTGGTCTCGATGGAACCGTCCAGCCAGTTGACACCCGGCATGCCGCAATGGCGCACTGCCTGAGCCAGCGCCTCGATGGCCGCCAGGCGCGGGAAGCTCTTGCGCCAGACCAGCACGACCCGGCGGTCCGGCACGGGGGCGGCAAAGGGCACGAAACGCAGCAGCTTGCTTTCGTCGCCCTGCACGCCCAAGGCGCTGGCCGGCATCACAGTAATGCCGATGCCCGCCGCCACCATATGGCGGATGGTTTCCAACGAGGAACCCTCGAAGGTGCGCTGTATGCCTTCGCTGGACGCTGAATAGCGGGAAAGCTCGGGACAGACCTCCAGCACTTGGTCGCGAAAGCAATGCCCCGCTCCCAGCAGCAGCATGGTTTCTTCTTTCAGGCGTGAAGACGGAATCATGGATTCGTGCGCCCACGCATGGTCATGCGGCAAGGCCACATAAAAAGGCTCGTCATAGAGCGCGCACTGGGCCAAGCCGGTATCCGGCAGAGGCAATGCCACGATGGCGCAATCGATCTCTCCTTGGCGCAGCAGTTCCAGCAGGCGCGTGGTGTAGTTTTCCTGTAGCAGCAAGGGCATCTGGGGCGTGCGGCGGATCTGCTTGGGCACCAAATGCGGCAATAAGTACGGCCCCACGGTATAAATCACGCCCACGCGCAGCGGCCCCTCCAGGGGGTCATGCCCCTGGCGTGCGATTTCGCGCAGGTTAGCGGCTTCTTCAAGCACCCGCTGGGCCTGGGTGACGACGCGCAGGCCAATGGGGGTGATGCCGATTTCAGTGCCGCCGCGTTCGAACAGCACAATCCCAAGTTCTTCCTCGAGCTTGCGGATCGCCACCGACAGGGTCGGCTGGCTGACGAAGCAGGCTTCGGCGGCGCGACCAAAATGGCGCTCGCGGGCAACAGCGACAATATATTTCAATTCGGTCAAGGTCATGATGTTCCTTCGGGCATTCGGGCAACCAGGCCTTAGCTGCGTAAATACTGGGTCGCACCCGCCATCCAGCGCTGTTGGTGGGCTCGGGCTTGTGCTGGAAAATCGGCACTGAGCCACGCAGCGGCTTCGCGGGCTTGTTCCAGCAAGGCCTCGTCGGCCTCCAGGTTGGCAAAGCGCAGCAGGGCCTGGCCCGACTGTCGCAGTCCCAGCAGCTCGCCAGGCCCGCGCTGGGCCAGGTCTCGGCGGGCAATCTCAAAGCCATCAGTGGTTTCATAGAGCGCACGCAAACGGTCCCGCGCCACCGAGGACAAGGGGGATTGATACAGCAGCACGCAGGTGGATTCGCGCTGTCCGCGCCCTACCCGCCCGCGCAACTGGTGCAGCTGCGCCAGGCCAAAGCGCTCGGCGTGCTCGATCACCATCAGGCTGGCATTGGGGACATCGACGCCGACTTCAATGACCGTGGTGCTGACCAGCAAATCCAGCTGCCCATCCCGAAAGGCCGCCATGGTGTCGGTCTTTTCCTGGGCGGGCAGGCGTCCATGCATCAGGCCGACGCGCAAATCGGGCAAGGCCTGGCAGAGATGGGACCAGGTATCAACGGCAGTTTGCAACTGCAGGGCTTCGCTTTCCTCGACCAGCGGACAGACCCAATAGGCCTGCTGGCCTTCCCGGATGGCAGCCGCTACATGGGCGAGTAATTCTTCACGGCGAAAATCGGCAAACAGCCGGGTGCGTACCGGCGTACGGCCCGGCGGCAGCTCGTCCAGAACGGAGACATCCATGTCGGCGAAAAAGGCCATGGCCAGCGTCCTGGGGATAGGCGTGGCGCTCATGCTGAGCTGGTGGGCGAACCAGGCGTCCTGATCGCCCTTGCGACTGAGGGCCAGGCGCTGACCCACGCCAAAGCGGTGCTGCTCGTCGCTGATCACCAGGCCCAGGGCGTGAAATTGAACCTTGTCCTGGATCAGGGCCTGGGTGCCAACCACCAGACGGGCTTCGCCGGATTCGATGGCCTGCAAAGCCTGGCGCCGCTTGGCCGCAGGCAGCGACCCCGTCAGCCAGGCAAGCTGGATGCCCAAGGGCGTGAACCAGTCGGTGAACTTACGCCATAGCTGTTCGGACAGCAGCTCTGTGGGCGCCATCACCGCCACCTGGACTCCGGCATCCATGGCCTGGGCTGCCGCCATGGCAGCAACCAGGGTCTTGCCGCTGCCAACGTCGCCTTGCAGCAAGCGATGCATGGGGTGGGGCTGCGCCAGGTCGGACAGGATTTCGCGGATGGATTTTTCCTGGGCCGCAGTGGGCGCAAACGGCAGCAAGGCACGCAATCCGTCCAGCAAATCGCCTTGCCCATTAAGGGCCTGACTACGCTGTGCGCGACGCGCGGCGCGGGCATCGGCCAAAGCCAGTTGCTGCGCCAGAAGTTCGTCGAACTTGATGCGTCGCCAGGCCGGGTGGTCATGTTCAGCCAAGGAGGACAGCGAGATCTCCGGGCCCGGATGATGCAGCAAGCGCAGGGAGCTTTCGAAATCAGCCAGCTGATATGTCTGGCGCACTTCCAGCGGCAAGGTGTCATGCAGATCAGCCTGGTCCAGCGCCCTGGCAATCGCCTTGCGCAGACTGGGCTGGGACAGGCCCTGGGTGGTGGGATAGATAGGCGTCAGCGTGTCTGGCAGCGCCGTGCCGGGCTCGGTGACCAGGGGGTGAATGATCTCTGGCCCCTGATAACCCATGCGAATTTCGCCGCGCACCCGTACTCGTCGCCCTGCCCGCAGGCGGGCCAGTTGACCAGGATAGGCGTGCAGCCAGCGCAGCTGCAGTTGCCCCGAGCCATCGGACAGCAGCGCCTGCAGTTCGCGCCGGGGCTGCTGCTGCATCTGGCTATGCAGAATCTCACCCTCGAAGAGCGCATGCACCCCGGCGCGGGCCTGCGCCAACGGAGTCACCCGGGTTTCATCCAGATAGCGCAGCGGCAGATGCACAATGAAGTCTGCCGTGGTGCGCAGTCCCAGGCGCTCGAAGAGCCGGGACTGCGGGGTACTGTCTGTGGATGGCCGAGGGCGTCCGGGTGCCTGCGTGCTGGTCGCAGCGGGGGACATCTGACGGGAAAACCCAGCCCGATCAGAGCGCCAGAATGGCTTCGACCTCGAATTGGGCGCCTTTGGGCAGGCTGGCCACGCCGATGGTGGAACGGGCCGGATAGGGCTGCGGAATGATCTCGGCCATGATGGCGTTGGCGCTGGCGAACTTGCTGAGGTCAGTCAAAAACAAGGTGAGCTTGACGACATTGTCCAGCGTCCCGCCTGCTGCCTGGATGACGGCCTGCATGTTGGTAAAGGACTGGCGCACCTGGCCTTCGAAGTTTTCCGAGACGAGTTCGCCGGTGCCGGGTTCCAGGCCGATCTGACCGGACAGAAACACCAGACGGCCCGCTGTGGTGCTAACCGCCTGGGAGTACGGACCGACCGCTGCCGGGGCCTTGTCGGTGTGAATGATTTCTTTGCTCATGAGGGCTGTCCTGAATTAAGTTATACAACTATCGGATTCTACCAATCAATAGCGAAGAACAAAAGATCCCTTATTTTTCGGCAAAGGCGCGTTCGTAAACATAGTCACCGGGCTCGCCGACCCCAGGCGACACCACAAAGCCCCGGGCATCCAGCATGGCGCGAATATCCGTCAGCATGGCGGGGCTGCCGCAGATCATGGCACGATCCCGGGCGGGGTCCAGTGGCGGCAGGCCGATATCGGTAAATAACTGTCCGCTTTCGACCAAGGTGGTCAAACGACCCTGGTGAATATAGGGTTCGCGGGTGACAGTCGGGTAATAAATCAGCTTTTCACGCACCATTTCGCCCAGATATTCGTCCTGGGGAAGTTCCTGGGTGATGTAGTCGGCATAGGCCAGTTCACTGGTAAAGCGCACCCCATGCATCAGAATGATCTTGTCGAAACGGTCATAGACGTCGGGGTCTTTGATGATGCTGAGAAACGGCGCCAGGCCCGTGCCCGTGGCAAACAGGTACAAGTGCTTTCCTGGTTTCAGGTCGTCCGCCACCAGGGTGCCCACGGGCTTTTTGCTGACCAGGACAGCATCGCCTGGCTGCAAATGCTGCAGACGCGATGTCAACGGACCATTGGGGACCTTGATGCTGAAGAATTCAAGGTTTTCTTCGTGGTTGGCGCTGGCAATGCTGTAGGCACGCATCAAGGGCTTGCCCTCGACCTCCAGGCCCAGCATGAGGAAATGCCCATTATGAAAACGCAGACCGGGATCGCGCGTGGTCTTAAAGGAGAACAGCGTGTCGTTCCAGTGGTGCACGCTAAGGACTTGCTCGGAAATAAAGGCGGCCATGTCAGGGAATAGAGATGCAGTCGATACGTATATGGTAAGGCCTGAAGGGCTTAGTACAAGCCCTAGCCTGACAGACTGTGGGGATTTGCTTGATTTGGCTCAAGCTCAGGCCGTTTTCAACCCATTGTACTAAGGAGCATCGGGATAAGTCGAGCCATCGCCCGATGCGGCCGCATCCAGCGCCAGTGCCTGGGCTTTGCGCGTCAGGGTATTGCGCCCTATCCCCAGCATGGCGGCTGCCCGCCCCCGCTGGCCCTCCGCATGCAATAGCGCCTGGCGCAGCAGGACCCGATCGAACTCACCGCGCAGGCTTTCGTAGACATCGGGGCGATGCTGCGACAAGCTGGCGGCTGCCTGGACAGCCAGCGCCTGCTGCCAAGTACCCGCAGGCCCGGCACCGGGCGGGACGGCGCTTGATGATGATGGTGCATCTATCGCACCCGGAACGCGTGCATTGGCCGCCGTCGGGGCGGTGCGTGCCGCCGGATCGCCAGTGTTCAGAACCTCGGGGGGCAGATCCTCGGCCCGGACCCAGGCTTCATGGCTCATGACGGTCAGCCATTGGCAGATATTTTCCAGTTGGCGGATATTGCCGGGATACTGAAACCGCTGCAAAGCCTGCAAGGCCTGGGGGCTGAGGATGCGTACAGGCACCTGCAGTTGCTTTGCTGCCTGCTGCAGAAATTGCTGGGCCAGCAATTCTATGTCTTCCGGACGCTGTCGCAATGGCGGCAGGCGCAGGCGGATGACATTCAGCCGGTGAAACAAGTCCGCCCGAAAACGTCCCTGCATGACCCGATCTTCCAGGGGCTGGTGGGTGGCGGCGACGACCCGGACTTTGACCTTGATCGGACGGCTCCCCCCTACTCTGTAAAAACTGCTCTCGGACAGCACGCGCAGCAGTCGGGTTTGCAGCTCAGCCGGCATATCGCCGATCTCATCGAGGAACAAAGTCCCGCCGTCGGCCTCTTCGAAACGGCCTCGGCGCATCTGGACGGCACCCGTGAACGCGCCACGCTCGTGGCCAAACAGCTCTGCTTCCAGCAGATCCCGGGGAATGGCGGCCGCATTGACGGCAATGAATGGCCCCGATGCCTGACTGCTGTGCTGGTGCAGCGCACTGGCGACCAGTTCTTTGCCGGTGCCGGATTCGCCCGTGATCAGGACGGTCGCGCTGGATCTGGCCAGCCTGCCGATGGCGCGAAAGACCTCCTGCATGGCCTGGGACTTGGAAGGCAACAATAAACCCGTATCGCCCACAGGCTGGGGCATTGGCTGGATCTGGCGAATCAGGCCCGGCGCCAGCGATGTTTCGGCCGGTTTGCCCTGTGTACTGCCCGCCGCCCGGGCAATCAGGGCAAGCGCAGCCTGTATATCAAAAGGCTTGGCCAGATAGTCAAAAACCCCTTGGGAAAATGCAGCCACCGTGGTGTCCAGGTCGGTATAGGCAGTCATCAGAATGACCGGCAGCGTCGGCAGGCTCGCCTTGACGCGGCTGAGGACCTGAAAGCCATCCAGGCCGGGCATGCGTACATCCGATACCAGCACCGCCGGTGCCTGGGAGTCTTCGGCCGAGGATAAGTCCTCGATGGCTCGAACCAGCGCATGGCCGTCGGTAAAGCAGCGCACGGGCCAGCCTGATTTATCCAGGGCTTTTTCCAGCACCCAGCGCATGCCTGGCTCGTCATCCAGAATCCAGATTGATTTCATGGCCTGTCCAGGGGCAGCAAGAAACGAAACTCCGTGAGGCCGGGCTGTGAGTCGAATTCCAGTACACCGCCGTGCTGTTGCAAGCAAGCCTGGGCGAGGTTCAAGCCCAGCCCGCTGCCCTGTGCGCGCCCTGTCACCAGCGGATGGAAGACTTTGTCCTGCAAGGCCACAGGTACGCCAGGGCCATTGTCCATGACCCCCAGCAGCAAGCCCAGCCGGTGCTGACCCTGCAGCAGGACAGGTTGATGCAGGATGCGGGTGCGCAGCTGCAAAGTAGGCGCCTGCACGGCCTCTGCTTCAGTCAGGGCCTGGGCGGCATTGCGTACCACATTCAACAAAGCTTGCAGCAGACGATCCCGATCAGCCCAGATATCCGGCGCCGAAGCGTCGTAATCCCGGATCACGGTCAACTGCTGGCCGAATTCAAGCTCGATCAAAGCCAGGACACGTTCGCAGATTTCGTGAATATTGAACTGTATTGGCTCAAAATCCTGACGCTGCGGCGACACCAGACGAGTGACCAGATCGGCAAGGCGGTCTGCTTCCTCGATGATGACTCGGGTGTAATCATGCAAATCATCGCGTGTGAGCTCCATGTCCAACAGCTGGGCCGCCGCACGCAGGCCAGCCAGGGGATTGCGGACTTCATGGGCCAGATTGCGCAGGGTTTCGCGCTGGGCGGCCTGGTCAGCCAGGGCCTGCAGGCGGTCTTCATAACGCCCGCCTTGGTGGACGGGAATTTCCAACAACCAGGCCCAGGGGGGCGACGACAGTGGCGTCTTCAGGAAACTGGTCTGATCAGCCAAATATGGCGCCGCCGCCTGGCCATGCAATTGGCGGCGCGAAACCCCCAGCAAAGTCTCTGCCGCAGCATTGGCAAAACGAATCCGGCCGGACTCGTCCAGCAGCAAAACCGCTGTTTGCAGTATTTCGAAGCCGGACGGGTCCATGGGATAGGGTCAGAGCGCGTAATACATATCGAATTCAACCGGGTGCGGTGTTACCCGCAGACGATCGAGTTCGACGGCCTTCAGATCGAGATAGGCATCCAGCAAGTCATTGCTGAACACCCCGCCCCGGGTCAGGAACTCCCGATCCCGATCCAGCGCTTCCAGGGCCTGCTCCAGCGATGAGCAAACGGTCGGGATCTTGGCGTCTTCCTCGGGTGGCAGGTCATACAGGTTTTTATCTGCGGGATCGCCCGGATGGATTTTGTTCTGCACCCCATCCAGGCCGGCCATCATCAGTGCCGAAAATGCCAGATAGGGATTGGCCAAGGGGTCCGGGAAACGCGCTTCGACGCGCCGTGCCTTGGGGTTGCTGACGTAGGGAATGCGAATGGAGGCCGAGCGATTGCGCGCTGAATAGGCCAGTTTGACGGGGGCCTCGTAGTGCGGCACCAGACGCTTGTAGGAGTTCGTGCCTGGGTTCGTGATGGCATTCAAGGCGCGGGCATGATGAATAATGCCGCCGATGTAGTACAGCGCAAATTCGGACAGACCGCCATAGCCATTGCCGGCGAACAGGTTTTGGCCGTCCTTCCAGATGGACTGGTGTACGTGCATGCCCGAACCGTTATCCCCCACCACAGGCTTTGGCATGAAAGTCGCCGTCTTGCCGTAAACATGGGCGACGTTGCGAATCACGTACTTCATGATTTGAGTCCAGTCGGCACGCTGCACCAGCGTAGAGAACCGGGTGCCGATTTCCAGCTGGCCGCAGTTACCGACTTCGTGGTGATGGATTTCCACGGGCACGCCCATTTGTTCCATCAACAGGCACATCTCCGAGCGCATGTCGGCAAAAGAGTCAATCGGCGGCACTGGCACGTAGCCGCCCTTGATGGCTGGCCGGTAGCCCAGATTGGTGCCGTTGGCATCATCGGCATTGGACCAGGCCCCTTCGTTGGAATGGATTTTGACGAAACTGCCGGACATATCGGCCTTCCAACTGATGCCATCGAAGACGAAGAATTCTGGCTCTGGGCCAAAATAAGCGGTATCGCCCAGCCCGCTGGATTTCAGGTAAGCCTCGGCGCGGCGTGCCAGCGAGCGTGGGTCGCGGTCATACCCCTTGAGGTCAGAGGGTTCGACCACATCGCAGGTCAGAATCAGGGTGGACTCCTCGCGGAAAGGGTCCATGCGCGCTGAGGTCGCATCGGGAATCAGCACCATATCCGAGGCCTCGATGCCCTTCCAGCCGGGCAAGGATGACCCGTCGAAAGCCACGCCGGACTCCATCCGGTCCTCATCCACCTGGCTGGCAGGGACGGTCAGGTGGTGTTCCCGACCCAGGGTATCGGTAAAGCGAAAATCCACGAAGGTGACTTCGCGCTCGGCAATGAGCTGAATGACGTTTTCTGGGGTGGACATGAGGGCTCCTGCGCCAAAAATATATGAAAAGGTAGAAGCGGATTGGTGCTTGAGATCCGCTTTTTAAATTAAGCAAATTCCGTGCCAGATTCACAATCTGCCGTTAAGGTACAAATAAATCATATTTGCACCAAAATGGAACACATCCAGATTTGATATGCACCATTTTAGATTTTAATCCGCACCGAATTCGATCAGGCTAAAAATTCCATCTGCAAATCATTCAGGAACCGCCAGCCTTGGTCCGTGGCCTGGACACGATCCAGACCGGGCTTCAGTAAGCCTTTGTCGACGGCCCGACGCATGGCCGGCAAAAGCGTCATCAACGACAGCCCGGTGCGCTCGATGAACAGGCCGCCTTCTACGCCATGACGTAGCCTCAGGGCATTCAGCATGAACTCGAAGCCCAGGTCCTGGTGGTTCAATTCGCGTTGTTCGACGATGTGCTTGCCCGTGTGCTCTTGGGCCAGCCGCATCCAGGCATCAGGCATACGAGCCCTGGCCTGGCGGATGATGCGATTCTGGAAGGAAATCTTTGAATGTGCGCCTGGCCCTATGCCCAGGTAATCCCCAAATTGCCAATAGTTCAGATTATGCAGGCAGGCCTGACCTGGCTTGGCATAGGCGGAAACCTCGTAGCGATCCAGGCCTGCAGCCGCGGCAAGCTCGGCCACCCGGTCCTGCATGGTGGCGCTCAGTTCGTCGCCCGGCACAGGTGGCGGATATTTGGCAAATACCGTATTGGGCTCCAGCGTCAGGTGGTACAGCGACAAGTGCTCTGTCTGAAAAGCCAGGGCCTCGCGCAGGTCTTGCTCGCATTGAGCCAGGGTCTGCTCGGGCAGGGCAAACATCAGGTCCAGATTCACGCGCTCGACGGCCTGCTGGGCCATCTCGATGGCGGCACGCGCCTGGGCGGCATCATGGATGCGCCCCAATCGGCGCAGCTTATCGTCATTGAAGCTTTGGATGCCCAGGGAAATCCGGTTCACCCCTGCCTGGGCATAAGCCTGGAACCGCGCCGCCTCTGCGGTGCCTGGATTGGCTTCCAGCGTGATCTCCGCATCCGGCGGCAGACTGAGGGTCGCCCGCAGCAGGCTGATGATCTGGTCGACGGCATCCGCCGACAGCAAGCTGGGGGTGCCGCCCCCGAAAAAGACGGTCGATACTGGCCGTCCCCAGACATCCGGCAAGGCTTGTTCCAAATCCGCCTGCAGGGCCTGCAGATATGCCTGTTCGGGCAGCTCGCCACTGCGTTCGTGCGAATTGAAATCACAATAGGGACATTTATGCACACACCAAGGCACGTGCACATAGATAGACAGAGGAGGCAATGCAGCCAGGCCGGGCCGTCCCCTGACCCCGGGCTTGCCACCGGTATCGGGTTCGGGCTGCGGCACACGCACTAATTTTTTCACGGATCGGCCTTTTAATGCGTTGGCGCCGCATATTCGCTGCGCAACGCCTGCAGCAAAGCACGCAAGGCGCGCGCACGGTGACTCAGTTGATTTTTCTGCTCAAGCGGAAGTTCGGCGGCGGTCATGCCCAGATCGGGCAGATAGAAATAGGGATCATAACCAAAGCCATTGCTCCCCCGAGGCTGGTCCAGAATCTCGCCATCCCAGATACCTTCGACCACAATCGGGCGCGGGTCATCTGCACGGCGCACATAAACCAGCACCGCGACATAGCAGCCACGGCGGTCCGTGTGCGCAGCCATATCCGCCACCAAACGGGCATTATTGGCGGCATCCGAGCGCGTGCCATCGGCCAGCGCCGCGTAACGCGCCGAATGCACGCCGGGCGCGCCACCCAGGGCCTGCACGCACAGCCCCGAATCATCCGCCAGCGCGGGCAGTCCCGTGATCTGGCTGGCGTGGCGCGCCTTGGCCAGCGCATTTTCAATGAAAGTATTGAATGGCTCGTCGGCCTCCGCCACCCCTAAAGCGCCTTGTGCCAGCATATCAATGCCTGCCGCCGCCAGGCTGGCGGAGAATTCCTTGAGTTTTCCGGGATTGTTCGAGGCGAGGACCACGCGTGTCATTGCGCCTGCTCCAGTGCCTGGCGCTGTGCCACAATCAGCTGTCGGATGCCTCCATCGGCCAGATCCAGCAAGGCATCCAGCTGTTGGCGCTGGAAGCTGCCCCCCTTCGCCCGTGCCCTGGACTTCGACAAAATCCCCCGCATCCGTCATGACGACATTCATGTCGGTATCGCAGCGAGAATCTTCGGCATAGTCCAGATCCAGTACCGCTGCGCCGCCATGCAGGCCGACCGACACGGCGGCAACCTGGCCACGCAAGGGATCGCTACTGAGCAGACCCTGGGCCTGCAGGCCGCGCACTGCGAGGGCGGCTGCTACCCAGGCGCCCGTGATGCTGGCGCAGCGCGTGCCGCCATCAGCCTGCAATACGTCACAATCCAGGTGCAAGGTACGTTCACCCAAAGCGGACAAATCAAATACCGCCCGCAAGCTGCGCCCAATCAGGCGCTGAATTTCCTGGGTGCGGCCACTTTGTTTGCCCCGTGCGGCTTCGCGATCGCCCCGGGTGTGGGTGGCGCGCGGCAGCATGCCGTATTCAGCGGTCACCCAGCCCTGCCCTTGGCCCTTCAAAAAGGGGGGCACCTTGGACAGCACGCTGGCGTTGCACAACACCTGGGTATCGCCCATGCAGGCCAGCACGGAGCCTTCGGCATGGCGGGTATAGCCCGTCAGCAGACGAATCGGACGCAGGATATCGGCAGCCCGACCAGAGGGGCGGACCAGGGGCTGAGTTTCAGTAGAGTGGGACATGAGTGAAATTCCGGAATCAGGGGCAGACTACAATGATCCTCTTATTGTAGAGAATCACGAGAGCAAGCAGATGATCCGCAGCATGACTGCTTTCGGCGCCAGCCGCCTGGAGGCCCAGCAAGGCGCCCTGTCGATCGAGGTCCGCAGCGTCAATAATCGTTTTCTGGACCTTAATCTACGCATCCCCGAAGACCTGCGCTTCGTGGAGGGTCTGGTGCGTGATCTGGTCAGCCGCCATGCTTTGCGCGGCAAGATCGAGGTCCGCCTGAACTACAGCGTCAGCGGCCAGGACACCTTGCGTCCTTTTGATGAACAAGCCGTACGCACTTTGGCCGAGCAACTGGCCTGGGCCCGACGCCAGATTCCTGACTTGCCCGCGCCCTCTTTGGCAGAGCTTCCCCGCCAGGGCCTGACCCAGCACGGCCTGGACGCCGATACCTGGCTGCCCTTATGTCAGCAGGCCTGCACCCAGGCCTTGACTGAATTCCAAACCGCCCGCGAACGCGAAGGCGCCCGCTTGGCCGCTGCCATGCAGGCCATGGCCCACGAGATCAGCACCATCGTCGACCAAGTCGAGGTGGACCTGCCCGCATTGGTACAGCAGCATCAGGACAAAATTGCCCTGCGTCTGCGCGACGCCCTGCTGGCCGCCAGCCCCGATGGTTTTGCCGCCATCAGCGGGGCCGAACTCACCGCCCGCATTGCCCAGGAAGCCAGTCTGTTTGGCCTGCGAGTGGACGTTGCCGAGGAACTCACCCGGCTGCGCTCTCACTTGCAGGAACTTCACGATATCCTGGCCGGCACCCACCCGGCTGCCGCGCGCGGCAGCGGCAAGCGCCTGGATTTCCTCTTCCAGGAAATGAACCGCGAAGCCAATACCCTGGGCTCTAAAGCAGCGGCCCTGACGGTCACCCAGGCCGCCATCGATCTGAAACTGTTGATCGAACAGATGCGGGAACAGGCACAGAATATTGAATAGCGGGTTAATCCCTGTTTCATATCAAATTTGATCCAGGTTAAGGCAAAGGCAGTCGATTTCTGCTTGTGGCCGTCATTCCAGACAAACTAAAGAAATCCATAAAACTCCGCTTTTGCTTGGTTTCAAGCATAAGCGCGGGTGCTGCTGCATCACATGAATGATACGTTTGTTGTAAATAGCTGAATCCTCAAACAAATCAGTCTCCTCCTTGGCAGTAAGGGATTGCCGCTTTTCCCTTGGGCCTGTTCCTAGACTAAGCAAGCCAATCCAGTCTGAAAGGGAGGGGAATATGGCGCAACGTGTGATTGATCTAGTGTTATCGGCCTTGGCCGCCTTGCTGAGTGTCTTACTGTCCTGGCCATACTGGCACAGCGTCGGATACTGGGCTGAAACCCCCGCTATGTGGACCCTCTATATCGTGGTCGGTTATGTCCTGGCTGTCTACGTGTTTTACGTGTTTCTAGGCAGCCTGCGTACCTTGTTTCTGCATGATGCTCAGGGGCATCAATCGTCTGCAGACCCCCAGGAGAAGCAACCATGAGCTGCCTGAACGGAAGTGACTGCCGCGAGCCGGCAAAACGTCGCACCGCCCTGGCCATCTTGGCCGTGATGCTGGCAATTTTCCTGATCCTGTCGGTCTGGTCGTTCTTACCCGCCCACAAACAGGCCATCCCATCCACCACGCATTATGGCGATGCGGATGCCGTGCTGGGGAAACGCGTATTTCAGGCCTATAACTGTATGGGCTGTCACACCATTTTGGGCAACGGCGCTTATTTCGGACCGGATCTGACGGATACCTACGGAGATACCGGTCCAGCCTGGCTGGCGGCTTTCCTGCCATCCGCTGGCGGCTGGCCCACTTCGGCCGCCGTCCAGGTTCAGCTGCAAAACGCCGCAGTCCAAAAAGACATCGGCAGCACCAGCATGCAGGAATATCTGGACCGCTATCCGGGGGCAGCCGAACGCATAGCCCAGCGGGGCGGGCAGCACACACTGATGCCAAATCTGCCCCTCAAGGCCTCCGAAATCACGGCCCTGATCGCATTCTTCAAATACACCTCGGCCATGAATACCGAAGGCTGGCCGCCCGCCCCGAAAGAAGGCCGGCGCATCCCCGTCCTGGCCAATAGTGGCCAGTCGGCCAATCCGCCTGTGGCAGCCGCCGCTCCCGTCCAGCAAGCAGCGCCGACTGCAGAAGCCGACCCAGTGGCGCTGGGTAAAAAACTGGTCAATGACCTGGGCTGTGTCTCATGCCACGCCACCGACCAGAAACGCCTGGTGGGTCCGGGCTGGGGGGGATTGCATGGGAAAACCGTACAGCTGGCCGATGGCACCAGTGCGACGGCAGATGACGACTATCTGGTCGAATCCGTCCGCCAGCCTGACGCCAAAATCGTCGAGGGCTATCCACCACATGTCATGCCGTCCTACGACTCACTGGTCAATGAGTCCGACATGAAGGCCATCGTGGCCTATCTGCGCAGCCTTTGATAGGGAAGCCATCATGATCAAGATCGAATACCAAACACAGCGCCTTAGCCTGCGCTTCTTTTTGCTGATGCTGATTCTGTTTTTGTTCCAGATGTCGTTCGGCCTGCTGATTGCCACTCAGCACGTCGACCCGACACTACTGGCCGGCATCGCCAATTTCAACGTTCTGCGCGCCGAACACACCAACCTTGGCATCCTCTGGATTCTGTCAGGATTCATCGGCACCATCTTGTTTATCGGGCCTTTGCTGTCCAACCGGGAACTGGTCTCGCCTTGGCTGATCAAGTTCCTGTTTTACGCGCTCGTGGCGGTGACGCTCTGGAACGTCGCGACGCAGACCCTGGCCGCCGATGGCATCGCCGGCTGGTGGCTGGGGCAGCCCTGGTTCCAGGAAGGCCTGGAATACCTGGAAGCCGGCCGCGCCGCCGATTTAGTGATTTTCGTCGGCTTTGCCATTTTGACCTACGTGGTGCTGCGCACCTTCCCTGCCCGGCGCGAATGGAATGAAATCCACTGGGGTCTGGCGATGGGGGTCACTGCGCTAACCTTTGTCTGGCTGTTTGGCGTGTTCTTCGTCGAACGTCTGGATCTGCAGGAATACTTCCGCTGGTATGTGGTGCACTACTGGGTCGAAGGCGTCTGGGAAGTCATCCACATCAGCCTGGTGGGCTTCCTGCTGGTACTGATGTTCAAGGCGGACGTGAAAGCCGTGGGCTATGCCGTGTTCTGGGGAGTGTCCCTGGTCTGGCTGTCAGGCCTGATCGGCAATGCCCACCACTACTTCTGGATCGGCACGCCTGAATTCTGGCAATTCTGGGGGGCGCTGTTCAGCGCGCTGGAACCCTTGCCCCTGGTGTTCTGCTTCTGGCATATTTATCTGGATGCCCATCAGGACAAAAAGCCTCTGGAAAACGCCCCCGCCTTTTACTTCATCCTGGGTTCGGTCGTGCTGGAGCAGGTGGGTGCAGGAATCCTGGGCTTCACCATGACTTTCGCCCTGACCAACGTCTGGTCGCACGGCACCTGGGTCACTCCCAGTCATGCGCACCTGGCCATGTTCGGCACCTTCGGCATGCTGGGTATTGCATCGGCCTACTACGCCGTCCCTTTGTTGCGCGGGGTAAAAAGCTTCGATCAGCGTCTGGGAAAAACAGCCTTCTGGCTGGTCATGACCGGCATGCTGGGCATCGCCTTCGCCTTTGCCATCGGCGGCACCATACAGGTTTTCCTGGCACGCTCCATGGGTCTCAGCTGGTACGGCGGCCAGGTCTTTCCGGCCATGCAGTTCTTCAAGGTCCTGATTCCGCTGTTCGGCCTGGTGTTTGCAGTAGGGGCCGGACTGCTGGTCTATGACCTGCTGACCATCGGCTTGCGCCAGCCCTCCACCGCCGTGGCCAAGCAAGTCCCGCGCACCGAGCCCGCCCCGGACAAGGGCTGGCATTCCGCCCTCAGCGGCAGCGAGGCCAGTCTGTGGTTGATGGGCATGTGGATCTTTGGCGCCATCATCACCCTGGGGCTGCTGAGCTTCAACCTGGACGCCGTGGCCAGTGGCGACCCAACCATCCCTTATGTGTTGGCGGGTGTTGGCTATCCCGGCCTGCTGCTGATCACCCTGCTGTTTGTCTGGCGCTTCCTGGCTTCTCTGCAGGCCCGGCCCGTCACGGCATCCGCTGAAGTCCCCGGTCTGCTGGCAGCCAAAGGCGCCTGAAGACTGAGTTCATCCGCTTGGACGGGTTCGGGGCGAATGGCATATGTCATTCGCCCCGAACCCGTCCAAGCAGCCTATTCGGCAAATCAAGCTGAAAAGTCAGGTGCTATGCGCACAAAATGGTGCAAATTGGCCAACAGCGTACAATCGTCCGGATGCGCTTTTGATCGCCATCCGCCCCATGAAAAATACAATTTCTTCTGCCCTCCCCTCGTCGCCAGCCCAGTCCGCCTCTGTCGGTACGCAGCCTGGCATTGCCTATCCGGTCCTGGGTGCCATCAGCCTGACCCATTTGCTCAACGACATGATGCAATCGGTGTTATTGGCAATCTACCCAGTGCTGCAGGGGCGCTTCGACCTCAGTTTTGTCCAGGTCGGCCTGATTACACTGGCCTTTCAGTTTTCTTCTTCCCTGCTGCAGCCTCTGGTAGGGCGCTTTACGGATCGCCGACCACTGCCTTATTCCCTGCCCATCGGCATGGGCTTTACCTGTTGCGGCCTGCTGCTGCTGTCGCAAGCCTGGAACTTTCCTCTGGTCGTGCTGGCGGCAACGCTGGTGGGTGCTGGGTCATCGGTCTTTCACCCGGAATCCTCACGCGTGGCGCGCATGGCCTCAGCCGGGCACCATGGCCTGGCGCAATCCATTTTTCAGGTGGGGGGCAATATAGGTTCATCCATCGGGCCACTGTTGGCGGCCTTGCTGATTGTGCCCCGTGGCCAGGGCAGCGTGGCCTGGGTATCTTTGGCCGCCTTGTTGGGCATCGTCATTCTGATCGGGGTCAGCCGCTGGTATGCCGCCAACCTGACCAGCGTCCGAGGGCGCAAATCCCTGGGCAAGGTCGATAACGGCCTTGCCCCTCGCCAGGTCAAATTTGCACTGGCCGTTTTACTGTTGCTGATCTTCAGCAAATATTTTTACCTGGCCGGACTCAACAGCTATTTCACGTTTTTTCTGATCGATCGTTTCGGCCTGGATATCCAGCAGGCCCAATATTCGCTTTTTGTATTCCTGGCAGGGGTTGCCACCGGCACGCTGGTGGGTGGCCCCATCGGCGACCGGATTGGCCGCAAACGCGTGATCTGGGGCTCCATCCTGGGCACAGCGCCATTTTCGCTGGCACTGCCCTATGCCAATCTGGAATGGACCCTGATTCTGGTGTTCTGCGCCGGCGTCATGATTGCCTCGGCTTTCCCGGCCATCATCGTCTATGCCCAGGAACTGATGCCCGGCAAGACCGGCACAGTCTCCGGCCTGTTTTACGGTCTGGCCTTTGGCATGGCCGGCATCGGGGCTGCCGTCCTGGGAAAACTGGCGGATAGCACCAGCATCGCCTTTGTCTATCACCTGTGCGCGTATTTACCGCTACTGGGGCTGGCCGCGTACTTCCTGCCGGACATGCGGCGGCGCACATGAACAACCCCCAGCGTAGCATCACCCTGAATCGCTGGCTGGTCGCCGCCAGCCTGCTGTTGCTGGCCGCCAATCTGCGGCCCTTGTTTTCCAGCACTTCGGTCCTGTTGCCCAACATCATCACGGGCCTGGGCATCAGCGCGGCCACCGCCGGTTACCTCACGACCTTGCCCGTGCTGTGCATGGGGATTTTTGCCCCATTGGCGCCGCGCTTCGCCCAGCGCATCGGGGTGGAACGCACCCTCTGGGTCGTGTTGCTGCTGATCACCATCGGGACGGCATTGCGCGGCTATCTGGATGTGTACGGCCTGTTTCTGGGCACCGCCATGGGCGGGGCCGGCATTGCCATGGGCAACGTGCTGCTGCCCAGCCTGGTCAAACGCGACTATGCAGACCGCGCTGCACTGATGACCGGCCTATACACCATGAGCCTGGTCGGCGGAGCCGCATTGGGCGCTGCCATCAGCCTGCCGCTATCCCAGGCGCTGGGCGATCAATGGAGCAATGGCCTGGCCATCTGGGCCTTGCCGGGCCTGCTGGCCTTGTTCGCCTGGGCGCCCGTGGCCTATTTGTCAGGGGCTGCGCGGCGGGCGAGCACCAGACTGCTGCCAGTCAAGGGGCTGCGTCAGGACACATTGGCTTGGGCGGTCACCCTGTTCATGGGCTTGCAGTCGGCACTGGCCTATTGCGTCTTGGGCTGGATGGCGCCCATGCTGCAAGCCAGGGGTTTAAGCGGCACCGAAGCCGGTCTGATCACCTCGGCATCCATCATTTTGCAGGTGCTTTCCTGTATTCTGACCCCCATGCTGGCCAGTCGCGGACGAGATCAACGGGCGCTGGCAGTCGTGCTCAGCGCCATGGCGGCCCTGGGCCTGGTGGGCATGCTCATGGGCCCAAGCTGGGCCATCTGGCCCCTGGCGCTGGTCCAGGGACTAGGACAGGGAGGACTGTTCGCCTTGGCACTGATGCTGATCGTATTACGCTCACGGGATGCCCATGTGGCGGCCAGCCTGTCCAGCATGGCCCAAGCCATCGGCTATATCCTGGCGGCCAGCGGGCCGTTGTTGATCGGGCTGTTATATGCCTGGACAGGCGGCTTTGAGGCGGCCGCTGGCCTGATTGGCATATTGGGCATTTGCACCGCCTTGGCCGGGTGGTTTGCCGGGCGCAATCTATTGGTCAAGGCGCAAATCATCGACGTGACTGTCTAAGATTCCACTGAAAACAAATCCCGCCAGCCAGCGGGATTTGTTTTTAAACCGATCGATCAACCCCAGGTTGGGGAGATTACCGGCCTATAAGTCTGCGCGGGAAAACACCAAGGTTGCATTGGTGCCGCCAAAGCCGAAGCTATTGGACAAGGCTGTCTGGATCGTTGTGTTGGGCAGGGTTTCACACAGGATGTTCATGCCCTCGGCCGCTGAGTCCAGCGTGTCGATATTGGCCGAGGCCGCGACAAAGCCGTGCTTCATCATCAACAAGGTATAGACGGCTTCATTGACGCCAGCCGCCCCCAGCGCATGGCCAGACAGCGATTTTGTCGAAGCTATCCAAGGTTGGTCAGCCCCAAAAACCGCACGAATGGCCTCGAGTTCTTTGACGTCGCCCACCGGCGTGCTGGTGCCGTGGGTGTTGATATAGTCCACTCGCGACGACACGCCGACCAGCGCCTGGCGCATGCAGCGTTCGGCGCCCTCACCCGAAGGAGCCACCATATCGTAACCATCGGAGGTTGCCCCGTAGCCGACGATTTCAGCCAGGATATTGGCCCCGCGTGCTTTCGCGTGTTCGTATTCCTCGACCACCACGATGCCGCCGCCGCCAGAAATCACGAAGCCGTCGCGATCGGCATCATACGTGCGGGATGCCCGGTCAGGGGTATCGTTATAGCGCGTGGATAGCGCCCCCATGGCGTCGAACATAAAAGACAAAGACCAGTGCTCTTCTTCGGCGCCGCCGGCAAACACGATGTCTTGCTTGCCCAGCTGGATCTGTTCGACGGCGTTGCCGATGCAGTGCGCGCTGGTAGAACAGGCCGAGCTGATCGAGTAATTGACACCCTTGATCTGGGCGCCCGTGGCCAGACAGGCCGATACCCCGCTGGCCATGGCCTTGGTGACCATATAGGGGCCTACCCGGCGCACGCCCTTTTCGCGCAATGTCTGGATACCATCGTGGATAGAGGAATGCGATGCGCCCCCTGCCCCCACAATCAGACCAGTACGCGGATGCGAAACCTGTTCGGGTGTCAGACCGGCGTCCTGGATGGCTTCTTGCATGGCCAACCAGGCGTAGGCATGACCATTGGCCATGAAGCGCCCGAGTTTGCGGTCGATTTTTTCCAGTGCATCCAGATGCACTGAGCCCGCCACATGAGAGCGCAGCCCCTGGGCTGCGTATTCGGACTGATAGGTGATGCCCGAACGGCCTGTACGCAGGCTGTCGAGAACTTCGGATTGATTATTACCCAGGCTGGATACGATGCCCATGCCGGTGATGACCACACGACGCATGATAGGGCCTCCTAGAAATTATCCGTGCGGGTGAACAGGCCCACTCGCAAATCATGGGCCACGTAGATTTCGTGGCCATCGACTTCCATGCGGGCATCGGCAATGCCCATCACAAGCTTACGCATCATGACGCGCTTCATGTCGATGTGATAGCGCACGAGACCGCTGGTGGGCAATACCTGGCCAGTGAATTTGACCTCGCCCACCCCCAGGGCACGACCGCGCCCCTGGCCACCGCAGCAGCCCAGGAAAAACCCCACCAACTGCCACATGGCGTCCAGGCCCAGACAACCGGGCATGACGGAATCGCCCTGAAAGTGGCAATCGAAGAACCAGAGATCCGGGCGGATATCGAGTTCGGCGATGATCTCGCCTTTATTGTGCGGCCCACCCTGATCGTCGATATGAACGATGCGATCGAACATCAGCATGGGGGGCAAAGGCAACTGGGCATTTCCCGGCCCGAAGAGTTCTCCGCGCCCGCACGCCAGCAGTTCGTCATAGCTGTAACTGTTTTTTTGCATGATGTCCTGTGAGATAACCCGACTGCTGGCTGCAAAAACCAAGATATGAGCAGCCTACAAAGTAATCAAGCCTAACAGTATAACCCGAGGCTCGAACCTAGCCTAGCGCACCTGGGCATGGGGCTGATCCGCATACCAGACGGTCACCGTGCCACGCACAAACAAGGGGGGATGATCGCCGACCCAGCGGTCCACCCTGTGCACCAATAGCAGCGGCCCATTGGCGGGCTTGCCATTGAATGCGCTGGTATTGATGTGGCGCCCCTGCAGGGGCACGCAAAGACCTTTCGGGGAGCCCCAGCAAAGTTCCGTACTGACCTGGGCCAGACCCTCGTAGTCGCGCGAGGCATACACCTGGGTGATGCGCGCATTGCTGGTTAACTGGGGGCTTGTCTTGCTCTTTGGTGCATAGACTACCACCACGGGGCGGCCCAAGGCCTGCAAACCCGTGCTGGTGCGATCCAGAGTCCAGGCCAAGTCCGCCGCCGCACTGGTCGGCCCGGCCAGCAAAGCGGCCAGCAAGCATAGCCCCGCCTGCCTGAGTGGCCTGGTCAGCCTGAAGGAAGAAATCATCGAAATCATGAATGCCAGTATAAAAGCCAGATGGAGGAAGCGCGCGGCCGTGAATTGGCTGCGCGCTAAAATACGGGTTTTACAACATGAACAGGATATTCCCATGAGCACCGGCCTTGCCAGCCAGATTTCCGACGACGTCAAATCTGCCATGCGCGCACACGACAAGATCCGCTTGGGCACCTTGCGCCTGCTACAGGCCGCGATCAAGCAAAAAGCCGTCGACGAGCGCATCGAACCCGATGACGCCATGATTATTGCCATCATCGAAAAACAAGCCAAACAGCGCCGGGAGTCAATTGTTGCCTTTGAATCCGCCGGACGCACCGAATTGGCGGCTCAGGAAAGCGCCGAACTGGACATCCTGAAGGAGTTTCTGCCCCAGGGCGCCAGTCCGGAAGAAATCACCGCAGCCATCGCCGCAGCCATCGCGCAAACTCAAGATAAAGGCCTGCAAGGCGGTGCCGCCATGGGGGCGGTCATGGGACAGCTGAAAACTGCCTTGGCGGGCCGTGCCGACATGGCTGCCGTCTCCGCCCAGGTGCGCAGCCAGCTAAACGGCTGATCAGCCCGTCAGGCGATCGGCGTCAGTTCGTCGCAGGCCCGCAGCGCCTGGCCCTCGCGCAGACGCTGGACAAGGTCCGGATTATGCACAAAGGCGCGCCCAAAGGCGACAGCATCACCATGCCCAGCCTCCAGGGCATGGTGGGCCAGGCCCACGTCATAGCCTTCGTTCAGGATCAGGGCACCGCCGAATGCCTGACGCAACACGGGCGTCAGGGCATCATCGCCCGGATGTTCTCGGACACAGACAAAGGCCAGGCGGCGCTTGTCGAGTTCTTTGGCAATGTATTGGTACAGCGCAGCCGGGTCAGAGTCCCGCATGTCATGGCGGTCGCCCCGTGGCGACAGATGCACACCGATGCGGCCAGTGCTCCAGACCCCGATACAGACATCCAGAATTTCCAGCAAGAACCGGCAGCGATTTGCCAGAGAACCGCCGTACTCGTCCTGACGACAGTTGGAGCCATCGTGCAAGAACTGATCAATCAGGTAGCCGTCCCCGGCATGCACCTCGATCCCGTCGAATTCCGCCATCCGGGCATAGCGTGCCGCTTGATCGAAATCAGCCACAATGCGATGGATCTCGTTGAGACGCAGGCTGCGCGGCACGACATAGGACACCGTATCGTCGGTCACCGCGCACTGCCCGTTCTGACAGGCAATCGCGCTAGGCGCCACCGGCATTTCGCCAGAGAGCAATTCCGGATCAGATACCCGGCCCGCATGCCACAAGCGCAGAAAAATCCGGCCGCCGCGCTCGTGCACGGCCTGAGTCACCCGCAGCCAACCCTGCACTTGGGCGCTGTTCCAGATGCCGGGCATCCCCGGATAACCCAGCCCCAAAGGGGACACCGAAGCCGCTTCGGTGACAATCAGTCCGGCCGCCGCACGCTGCGCGTAATAGTTGCGCAATGCATCATCCGGCACCCGGCCCTGAGCGGGCCGACTACCGGCGGCTGGAGCCATGATGATGCGGTTGCGCAAGAGGATATCGCCCAGTTGCAGCGGGTCAAGCAAACTTGTCATATGATGCGACCAAGACAGGAAATGCCGGAGCTGCGAGACATTTTGCTGCAACGCACAATCCAGACATCAAAATCCATTAAAAATCCATCAGGGTTTTTACCAGATTTTAGACAGTCTGGCTATCATTACAAAGCCACATTACAAAGCCTCTGGCGCCTGCAGCCAGTGCCCTAAGACTTTCATCAGGAAACGCATGGGACAATTTGCCGTCATTGGATTGGGTCGTTTTGGTGCCGCCACATCGCTGGAACTGATGCGGCTGGGGCACTCCGTGCTGGGTCTGGACGGCGACAGCCGGGCTGTCGACCAGATCGCCGACCAACTGACCCGCGCCGCAATCGCGGATGTCACCGACCGCAATGCGCTGGCTGAATTGGGGCTGGACGAATATGACATGGTATTGGTCGCCATCGGCGAAGAACTCCAGGCCAGCCTGGTCTGCACGGTGCATCTGAAATCACTGGGGGTGCAGAACCTATGGGTCAAGGCCTCGTCGCGGGCCCACCATCTGATTCTGAATAAGCTTGGGGTCAGCCGCATCATCCACCCCGAGGAAGAAATGGGCATCCGGATTGCCCAGGTGCTCAGTTACCCCATGGTCACGGACTACATCGCCCTGGGCAATGGCGAGTTTATTGTCGAAATCGAAGCCAGCACCCACCTGGCGGGTCATACCCTGGGGGATGCCCTGACGACCGACCCACCCGGTCAGATCCAGGCCTTGCTGATCAAGCGCAAAGGGGTGCACACTGTGCACCCGCCAGAGCAATTCGTGCTGCAACCCAAGGACACCTTGATTTTATTCGGACCCTTGCAGCAGCTAAAGCTGGCTGCCCCAAAGCTGCGCTAGGTCAGTCGCATGCCTCGTTTATTTACTGTCCATCCGCTACAAGCTTACCGACGCGTCCGCCGCACCGGCCAGCTGCATGCCAGCCCGCCCGTCGTGCTGGCTGGCAGCTTTTTCATCCTGACCCTGCTGGGCATGCTGCTGTTGCTGCTGCCCGCCGCCCAGGCCCAGCCCATCAGCATCTTCCAGGCCCTGTTCACGGCGGCCTCTGCCGTGACGGTCACGGGGCTGATGGTCATCGACCCAGCCCAGGCCTTGACCCCTTTTGGCCAGGGGATCCTGCTGGCGCTGGTGCAGATCGGCGGGATCGGTTTCGTCACATTCGCCATCATTGCTTCAGTCACGCTGGGCAAGCGCGTCAGCCTTAAATACCAGGCATTGGCGCTGGAGGCCTTTAACCAGACCAGTGTCGCCCGTATCCGCCAGACCGCCCTGACCGTGCTGAAGTTTTCGCTGATCATCGAAGGCGTGGCCATTGTGATCCTGACGCTTTGGTGGTGGCGCCACAACAATCTGCATGATGCTTTTCTGATGGCTGTTTTTCATGCGATATCGGCCTTCAATAATGCCGGCATCACTTTATTTTCCGATAGCCTCAGCGGCTTTGTCGGCGATCCTGTCACGACCTTTGTGCTGACGGGCTGCATCATCCTGGGCGGATTGGGCTTTAGTGTGCTGGCCGATATCTACCATAAACGCGCCTGGAAAACGCTGGCTTATTACACGCGGCTGATGCTGATCGGCACTCTGGTGCTGAATCTATGCGCCCTGACACTGTTCTGGTTGATCGAGTCCCGGAATCCGGCCACGCTTGCCCACCTGCCCTTGCCCAGTCAGGGCTTGGCATCCTGGATACAGGTGGTGGCGGCCCGTACAGCAGGGTTTGCCGCGATGGATGTGGACTTGATGCACGATAGCTCGCGCTTCCTGCTGGTGGCGCTGATGTTCATCGGCGGTGGGTCACTATCGACGGCCAGCGGGATCAAGCTTGGCACCTTCATTATTTTGCTGGCCGTGATGCGGGCCTATATCCTGCAGCGCAAAGAAGTCGTGCTGATGAACCGCACCATCACCCCCCGAGGCCATCCACAAGGCCCTGGCCCTGATGATGATGTCCGGCCTGCTGGTGTGCATTGGCATTTTTATTGTCAGCCTGTTCGAACAGTTGCCATTTCTCTCGGTCATGACTGAAGTCATGTCGGCCTTCAGCACCACGGGACTCAGCCCGGATCTCACGCAGAAACTCAGCCTGCCCAGCCAGATTCTGCTGATCTTGCTGATGTTCATCGGTCGGCTGGGGCCTTTGACCCTGGTCTACAACCTGGGCACGCGCAGCCATAGCCGTATTCGATACCCGGACGCACAGATGCAGATTGGGTGAATCCGCCGATCTTGTACTACTATTGCCTTTTTCCAGCCCTCCTTTCGAAAGGATACCCTCATGGTGACAAGCATTGCACGACAGGCGGCGATTTGTGCCGCACTGGGCCTGGCCTGGCCTGGCGACCGCCGCCTCGGCGGCCACCCTGAAAATCGGCACTGAAGGCGGCTACCCGCCCTGGAGCATGGTCGACGCCCAAGGCAAGGTCCAAGGCTTTGACGCCGATGTAGGCAACGCCCTGTGCCAGAAACTGGACATGAAGTGTCGCTTTGTGGTTCAGGCCTTCGATAGCCTGATTCCGGCCCTGGAGGCCGAGCGCTTCGATCTGGTGATCTCCGGCATGTCGGTCACCGCCGAACGCGCCAAGGTCATTTCCTTCAGCATCCCCTACGCCACCGAAGACTCGTCCTTTGTCGTGCCCCAGGGCAGCCCCTTGATCAAGGCCGACTCCCAGGAAGCCCTCATCAAGGGTCTGACCGGTAAATCCGTCGGGGTACAAAGCGGCACCACCCAGGGTGCTTTTTTGCAGAAATACGCCCCTGAGCTGAAACTCAAGACGTACGAAACTCAGGACCAGATGCAGATGGACCTGTCCGCAGGACGCCTGGATGCTACCTTCTCCGAGGTCACCCCCCAGAGCGAATTCCTGGACAATAGCGGCAAAGGCAAATTCGCCATGGCCGACTATGTCGTCAAGAGCAGTGCTGATCCCGATATTCTGGGCCTGGGCATCGGCGCCGGCATCAATCAGAAAAACACCGAACTCAAAGCCAAGGTCGACAAGGCGCTGTGTGAACTGATCCAGGACGGCACCCTCAAGACATCCAGCCAAAAATGGTTTGGTGTCGATCTCTCCAACTATCAGGCCTGCAAATAAGCGCCTGACTCCCCTGCGCCCCGCGGGTATTCTGGTGTCATCACACCAGGATCTCCGGGGCATTCTGATTTTATGAACGCAACCCTGCACGACATTCTGAGCGCTGGCTGGGGCACCATGTTATTGCGTGGCGCCGGTATGACCATATTCATCAGTCTGTGCGGCATCGTGCTCGGCATGGTCATCGGCATTGGTGGCGCAGTCCTGAAGTCCGGGCGCAACCGGCTCCTGCGCGCAATCGTCAGCCTCTATACGCTGCTGGTGCGCAGCGTCCCCGAACTGCTCATTATCTATCTGCTGTTTTTTGGCACCGTACAGCCTGCCGCCGACCTGGCGGACTGGCTGGAATGGGACGACATGATGAGCAAGGTCTTCCCCATCCTGGTGGGCATATTGGCCATCGGCTTGATTTCAGGGTCCTATAGCGTCGAGGTTTTTCGCGGGGCCTTCAAGGCCATCGCCCCTGGTCAGCTCGAGGCTGCCCGGGCCATTGGCATGAGCCGCCGCCAATGTCTGATTCGCATCACCCTGCCCCAACTGTTCTGGTATGCCCTGCCCGGTGCCAATAACGTCTGGCAGAACGCCCTCAAGGACACGGCGCTGATCTCTCTGGTGGGTCTGGTTGAACTCATGCGGGCCGCCGTGCTGGGCGCTGCAGCCACCCGGGCCCCCCTGACCCTGTATTTATTGGCCGGTATCCTGTACTTTTTGATCGGTGCCTGTAGCCAAGGGCTGTTTGTCTGGGCCGAACGATATTTCGGACGCGGCATGCAAGGGGCCGACCGATGATCGAACTCTTTGAAAAAGCGCTGCCTGTACTGGTCGAAGGCTTTTGGGTCACTCTGCGCATCGGCCTGTTCGCGATTCTATTCGCCTCGGTGGTGGGCTTGGTGGCGGCCCTGATGCGCACATCATCCAGTCGGCTGGTCTCGGGAACTGCTTTTTTATACAGTACTGTGTTTCGTGGCACGCCGCTATTGATTCAGCTTTTTTTGCTGTACTACGGCATTGGCACACTGGAATTCGTGCGTGAACAAGCTGCATTGTGGTGGCTGTTCAGCGACGGCGCCCGCTGTGCCATCCTGGCGATCACGCTGAACAGCGGCGCCTACATGAGCGAGGCCATCCGGGGCGGGCTGCAGTCCGTTCCCGGCGGCCAGATCGACGCTGCCCTGTCATGCGGCATGAGCCGTTTTCAGGTCTTTCACCGGATTCGCTTTCCCTTGGCGATACGTCAGGCATTCCCGGCCTACAGCAACGAGCTGGTGCTGGCCATCAAAGGCACCAGTCTGGCCTCGACCATTGCGGTGATGGAGCTGACCGGCTTTGCGCGTCGCTTGATGAGCCAAAGTTATCTGATCATGGAAACCTTCATCATCGCCGGCCTGCTGTATCTGGCCATCAATATCACCTTGCTGGGCTGCGCCTGGTTGGTCGAACGCAGCCTGGGCCTGCGATCGGATACCTGAGTCATGCCTGCCACCACCACGATTCGCCGGGTACCCGCCTTTATCACCATCGCACTGGCACTGCTGATGACGTCGGTCGACTCCACCATCGTGGCCACCGTCCTGCATGATTTGCAGCATGGTCTGAATACCTCGATCAACTGGGCGGGCTGGACCATCACCGCCTTTGCCTTTGGCTTCGTCCTGATGCTGCCCATCAGCGGTGCTTTAAGCGAACGCATCGGTCGGCGTCGGGTATTCATGGGATCAGTGGCGGTCTTTACCCTGGCCTCGTTACTGTGCGGCCTGACCGACAATATCGTGCTGCTGATTTTCCTGCGCGCCTTGCAGGCGGCGGGCGGCGCGGGCATCACCCCATCGGCCACCGGCATCGTGGTGGATTATTTCGGCAGCAGCCGTGACCGCGCAGTCAGCCTGTTCGGCAGTATTTTCCCCATTGGCGCGATGATCGGGCCTATATTCGGGGGCCTGTTCGTGGCTTACTGGAACTGGCGCGGCGTTTTTTTCGTCAATGTCCCGATCGGCCTGCTGATACTCTGGATGGCGCTGCGCTATATCCCGCCAGATCCAGTGCGTGAACGCAAGCCCGGCCCCGGTCTGGACTATCTGGGCCTGGGATACCTGGGGGTCTGCTTGTTGGCCAGCATGCTGACGGCCAGCTACCTGGGCGAGCCCGATCTCCCGGTGCTGTCGGCTCAGATTCTGGTGCCGGGTGTGTTGGCGCTGCTGACAGGCTGGAGATTTTTTCATCATATCCACCGTAGCAGCCATCCCTTTATCACCCCAAACCTGATTCATGGTCCGGGCTTTGGGGTCGTCAACTTGATCAACCTGATCTTTGGCGGCATTACCATCGGTGCCATCACGCTGATTCCGCTGTATGCCACCAACCGCTATCAGATGGACGCCTTGCTCTCTGGGTCCTTGCTGGTTGCCCAGGGTGTGGCCGCCATCCTGCTGTCCCTGCTCTGCACCCTGCTTATCCGGCGTACCGGCTACCGCTTGCCGCTGTATGTGGGCGGCGTCATCATCGCCATCGGCATGACGCTGCTGGCACTGCCCCCCGCCTTTGGCTGGTCGCCTTTTGCCTGGCTGGCGGCCACCGCTTTTTTGATCGGTGTGGGCACCGGCAGCGTCAATCCGGCCAGCCGCAACGCAGGCCTGCAACTGGCCCCAAAATCCGCTGCAACCTTGGCGGCGCTGCGCACGCTGGCAATGCAGCTGGGTACCATCACTTTTATTTCCCTGGTCACTACCGTATTGTCGGTTTCACAGCACCCCGGCCAGAGCCAGGCCTGGATTTATGGGGGACTGGCGGCGCTGGTGCTGGCGGCGCTGCCACTGGTGCATCGGGTACCCGAGCACCATGGCGCCTGGTAGCGCCTGCAAAACCAAACCGCGCCAGCAGTAGGCATACCACCGTCTTGGCGGGCATTTGCTGGCATGATTGTGCCTGTCCCCAAGGCTGGTTCATGCATTGCATCCCGTTTACCATTGATATACAGGTTTCCCCATGAAGATATTCTCTAGTCTGGCCACTAGCCTGACGCTGGCCCTGCTGTGCAGCCCAGCCCATAGCACCGGCATCTCCGACGACATCATCCGCATCGGCTTCATCACCGATATGTCCGGGGTTTATGCCGACGGCGACGGCCCTGGCGGGGCTGAAGCCATCCGCATGGCCATTGCCGATGCCGGTGGTCAAATCAACGGCAAGTCCATCGAACTACTGACGGCTGACAGCCGCAATAAGGCCGATGTCTCATCTGCCCTGGCGCGCGACTGGTTCGATAACCAGCAACTGGATTTATTGATAGGCGGCACAAATTCAGCCGCCAGCCTGGCCATGTCGGCCGTAGCCGCCGAAAAGAAAAAACCCTTCATTACATCGGGGGCTGGGGCATCAGCTTTCACCAATGCGCAGTGCAACCCCTACACCATCCAATACACCTATTCCACCAGCGGCCTGGCCCGAGGCACAGGGGCAGCGGTTGTCGGCCAAGGCGGACAATCCTGGTTTTTCCTGACCACTGATTACACCTTTGGTCACGAACTGGAGCGTGACACCGCAGCCGTCGTCCAGCAATCCGGGGGAAAAGTCCTGGGGGCCGTGCGCACGCCCTTGGGCGTGGCTGATTTTTCATCCTTTATCCTGCAGGCCCAAAGCTCGGGCGCCACTGTACTGGCGCTGGCCAATGCAGGGGCCGATCTGGTCAACTCGCTGAAAACGGCCGTTGAATTCGGCCTGACCAGCACCATGACCCCTGTGGGCTTGACCACGACCCTACTGGACATTCATGCATTAGGGCTAGACGTTACCCAGGGCATGTATTTCACCGTGCCCTGGTATTGGAATAAAACCCCAGAGGCTGAAGTCTGGTCTGAACGCTATCTGGAAAAAATCGGTCGCATGCCGACCTACAGCCAGGCTGGGAACTACTCCGCTGTCTCCAGCTATCTGAATGCTGTCCGCGAAACAGGCTCAGACGATGCCGATGCCATGATGCAGTGGCTGAAGTCCCATCCGGTGAATGATTTCTTTGTACAAAACGGGATTATCCGCGCCGATGGCCGCATGATGAATGATCTGACTCTGCTGCAGGTAAAAACTCCAGCTGAAAGCACCGGCCCCTGGGATCTGCACAAAGTGGTCGCCGTCATCCCCGCCGAAACTGCCTATGGGCCGCTTAGTACATCCACCTGCCCTTATGTACAGGCAGCGGCAGGAAAACCATCAAGCCAAGGCTGACATACTGACCACCTGATTGCGGCCCTGTTTTTTAGCCTGATACAGGGCGTCGTCAGCCCTGGAGAACAAGGCATCGAAGCCTGCATCGTCGGCTTCGCGGCTGACCACCCCAAAGCTCGCGCTGACCTGCAGCGCGGAATGTTCCGGGCAAAACCGCCCTTGTATGATCAGGGTCCGCAGCCGCTCGGCGATGCTCAGGGCGGTCACCAAGTCTGTGGCGGGCAGCAATACGGCAAACTCTTCCCCCCCTATGCGGGCAAATACATCTTCTTCGCGCAGCGCATCCGTGCACACCCGCGCCAGGCCCCGCAAGACGGCATCCCCGACCAGATGGCCATACTGGTCATTGATTTGTTTGAAATGATCGACATCCAGCGTGATCAGGCTCAAGTCATGGCCGCGGCGGCGGCTACCGGCAAAATCGCGCACGGCATGTTCGTAAAAGCAACGCCGGTTTGCCACGGCGGTCAGGCTATCCGTGGTGGCCTGAGTCTGCAATTGCTCTTTGAGCTCATGCAGCTCGGTGATGTCCGTGGTCAGGCCAATCACCGCCTGTTCGCCCTGAGGCAGGGTCCAGGGAACCTTGACAGTCCAGTAGTGATGCATGCGCCCACTGGCATCAAGCAGGGATTCTTCGCCCTCCAGGCGCTGCCCTGATTCAAACAGACGACGATCCATCGCAGAATGACTCTCGGCCCGATCCGGCGGCAGGATATCGACATCGCGCCAGCCGACGATGTCCTGGATCGGACGCTGAAAGGTCTCGGCCACGCGCTGATTGGCATACAAATAGCGGCCATCCTGATCTTTCATATAGATGCAGGCCCCTAGATTATCCAGCACCATATCCAACAAAGCCTTGTGCTGCTGGGCCTTGGTCTCTGTCTTTTTTTCGTGAGTGATCTCAAAAGACACGCCGCTGATGCCCAGCAAGCGTTGCTGGGCATCGTATAAGGGACTTTTGACAGACCGATACCAGCGCAATTTTCCGGTTATGGGGTCTGGCATGGACTCTTCGGCGGTCAGACGCTGTCCGGACTGCATGACCAACACGTCGTTCTTGCGAAAGCCACGGGCGGCCTGCGCGTCCATATAGTGGTGATCTTTCTTGCCCAGAATATCGGCCAAAGCACAACCGAAACGCCGCAACAACACATCATTGGCGTAGGTCAGCCGTCCTTCGGTATCCTTGATGTAGATAATCGCGCCCAAACCATCCAAAACCTGTCTTAGCACAGCATTGTCTGACAAGGGTGCGAAATGATCGGATGCCTGACTGGACATAGCGCCTCGTCACTTGGTAAATAGGGTCATGAATCCACACGAAAATCCTTCAAAAGATATCACATCAGTAATAATCAGAACACTAGGGAAGCCCATGATGCAAGAACGCATGATCGACCGCCCCATCATCAAACCTTGATAAGCATCATCCAGGTAATGATATGTCAGGGGCGAATGTCTCATGCCAGAATAAAAATGCGGGATGCTGTGATCTGAGCAGATCAGACCAGCCTCCCGACTCATATGACCGGAAAAAAATAGTCGGCGCCATGGCAGTCCACGACCCTTGGAGACACCCCCATGAAAGGCTTTCTGTCCGGATGCTCGCTGCGTATGCGATTGTCCCTGATTTTGCTATCACTGCTGGTCTGGATACTGGCTGCTTTGGCCTGTGCCATGTGGTTGCGCCCTGCTTTGGGTGCAGGCTGGCCGGATGCACCAGCAGGCCAGAATCCCGGCACGTCAGGCTTTCTGTCTGTATTGGCCGCGATCCTGTTGGCAGCCACGGTCAACATTTTCCTGGCCTATCGCTGGCTGTACGGGATGGTTGTGCGCCCGCTGCGCGACACTGGCGGCTTGCTCAGCCGCATTGCGGCGGGCGACCTGACCACCCCCATCGAGGTCTGGACGCGTGATGAAATCGGCAATATGTTCCAGGGCATCAAGGACATGCAAACGGGCTTGAAATCCATCGTTGCCTCTACCCTGGACAATACCCAGCAAATGCAGCAGGCCGCCCAGGATATCGCCAACGGCAACCAGGATCTGACCCAGCACACCGAACAATCATCCACGGCGCTACGACATACCGCCAGCAGCATCGAGCAACTGCTGCGCACCATCGGCAGCAATGCAGACAACGCCAAACAAGCCAAGCTTCTGGCCCACCAAGCCGCTGCCGTCGCCGGCCAAGGCGGGCACACCGCAGCAGAAGTCACCCGCACCATGACAGAAATCACCGACAGCGCGGCCAAGATGACCGATATCATCGGCATCATCGACAGCATCGCCTTTCAGACCAATATCCTGGCCCTGAATGCCTCGGTCGAAGCGGCCAGAGCCGGTGAACAGGGGCGCGGCTTCGCGGTCGTGGCCGCCGAAGTTCAAGGCCTGGCGCAGCGCAGCGCCAACGCCGCGCGCGAAATCCGGGCGCTTATTTCCCTGTCCTCCACCCGCGTTGAGTCCGGCATGCAGCAAGCCCACAAGGCCGGGGACACCATGCAGAGTATTGTGCAGGTCATTGCCCAGGTATCGACACTGATCGAAGAAATCACGGCGGCCACCGAAGAACAATCCGCAGACATCAGTCAGATCCATCAGGCCATGGCAGAACTGGAAACCATCACCGAGCACAATGCCCGCCTGGCCCAAGCGGCAACCAGCAACGCCCACACGCAGCAGCGCCTGGCCGGGGCTGTCAATTCTTCGCTGGCCATATTTCACCTGCCCGAAACCGTGCCTGCGCTTTCTACGTGAAACGTTCTTTCTCCTGGGTGCATCCAATGGGGTGACGAGGCCACAAGTTGCCTCATATACACGCTATCAGGAGATAGACCATGATCCGTTCCATTCTGACCGCCACAGCCGCCGCCGCTGCAATGACTTTGTCCATGGGGGCCACCCCTGCCCTGGCCGCCGAGGCTGCCGTGCAATCCGCTCCTCCCGCCGCCCCTTACAAGGCGGTCAGTTCACTGGTGAAGCTGCCTGATTTCATCCCAGGCATGGGTCAGCTATTCGTCGATCCCGCCACCCTGCCTGCGGGCCCGTTCCTGGCCTATGACCACGATGGCAAGCTGGTCAGCACCACCTATATGATTCCGCTGTCCATGATGAAGGCCGACATGAATCTATCCGACCTGAAGGTGCCGGCTGGTACCGTAGACCATGTGGACATGATGTATAACGCAGGCCATCCGGGCGTGGCCGAGCCACACATCCACATCGTGCTGTGGAATATCCCTGCCGCCCAAGAAAGTCGGGTCGCCAAGTAATGATCAAGGCCTTTGACTCCCGCCGACGACTGATTTTGTCGGCTGGGGGCGGCCTGCTGTTGACGGCAACCCTGTTGCGCAGGGCCAATGCCGCCAGCGAGGTCGAGATCGCCATGGCTGGTACAGCCAACGGTTCCCAAGTCTGGTTCCGCCCGCGTGGGCTATTGATCCAGCCCGGCCAGCTTGTGCGCTGGGTCAATCAGGACGCTGGCAACGTCCACACCACGACCTCATATGATCCCAGCAACAAAAAGCCACAACGCATCCCCGATGGTGCGAAAGGCTGGAATTCGGATTATCTGATGCCGGGTCAGTCATTCAGCATGACGTTTACAGTGCCTGGCGTTTACGATTACTTCTGCCTGCCCCACGAACATGCCGGCATGGTGGGCCGCCTGATCGTCGGCACTGCCGATACCGCACAGTCGCCTTATGCAGGCACGGATGCCCAGTTGCCGGCGGCAGCGCTGCAGGCCTTGCCTTCTGTGGTGGAAATATTAAAAGGCCAGCCCATTGATTAAGCCGCTTTTTAGTCTGACGTAGACAACAGGCTCCCATTCGGGGGCCTGTTCGCTTCACGCCGCCCATTTTGCCTGAGTCAAGCGCAATAGCCTCTGGGTGAGAATTTAAACGCTTTGATGAACTGCCTGCGAAGCTCAGGGGATTGGCTCACAATCGCACAGAACACAGCGGCGGCCCGGAAAATGCGCGAATCGCCCTGCAACTTCCCCCAGCTTTCACTCATATCTAGCATAGAATCTATATCTTCTGATTTCCTGGGTGCCTGTGATGCTTGATTTTTTGCTGCGGTGGCTGCGTAGGCCTCGCCCCAAGCCCCATGCCGGGATACCAGCAGACTATCTGGCCCTGAAAGAAAGCCATCAACACCTGCAAACCATATTCAACCAAGCCGCCGTAGGCATTGCCTTGGTGAATATGGAAACCGGGCGTTTCGAACGTGTGAATCAACGTTACGCTGATATTTTGGGCTATACCAGGCAAGAACTAAACGGGCAGCTGGTCTTCAAGCTATCCAGCCCGGACGACGACAACCGCCTGACGCAAACCCTGCGCGACGAACTACGCCAGGGCAAACGCGCCTCTTTCCACATTGAAAAACGTCAAATTCGTAAGGATGGTCAAACAGTCTGGATAGATTTGACCGTTGCGCCCGTCGAGCAAGACGATGGATTGCGCCTATACGATATTGGGGTCATCCAGGACATCACCGAACGGCGACAGATGCAAGACGCCTTGCGTGTCAGTGAAGCCCACCTACGCAATATTCTGGATCATCTGCCGTTGGGGATACTGCAATCCGGCTCTGCGACGCAACGGGTTTTTTATAACCGCAACTTCATGGATATGACGGGTTATAGCAGCAAAGAGCTGGTCAACCCAGGCAGTTGGTGGCGCTTGGCCTTTCCTGACGCAAGCGAACGCCATGAAGCAAAAACCCGCTGGAGCACGCTACGCGCCCAGGCGGCTGCCCAGGGTGGATTGATTGAACGCAGCGAATACAATATACGCCGGGCAGATGGCACGTTTTGCAGCATGGCGATTTCGGGCATTTTGCTGGACACTGGTGAAATTGCGATTTTCGAGGACCTCAGCCGCTATAAAGCAGCTGAAGAGCAAATCAATTACCTGGCCTATTATGATTCGCTCACAGGCTTGGCCAACCGCCGATTGCTGAAAGAGAGATTGGCCGAAACGCTACACCAAGGCATACGCAGCAAGCAATGCGGTGCAGTGCTCATGCTGGGATTGGATCGTTTCAAAACCTTGAATGAAGCCCGGGGACACAGCTGCGGAGACCAGTTGCTGCGCCAGGTGGCACAGCAACTGCGTGCTTGCCTGCAGCCTGACGATACTTTGGCGCGCTACGCTGGCGATACCTTTGTCTTGGTGATGGCCGCCAGCCAGCAAACGCCCGATAAAGCCGCACAACAAGCCAGTCAACTGGGCCAAAAAATTCTCTTGATCCTGCGGTCAGCTTCAATTTTACTGGACGGACAAAGCTATCGTGGCACAGCCAGCATCGGGGTGGCTGTTTTTCAGGGCCAAGACGAAACCCCCGAGACCTTGCTGCAGCAGGTTGACATGGCCATGTATCAGGCCAAGGCCAATGGCCGCAATACACTGGCTTTTTACGATACCCAGACCCAGGCCCGTATCAGCAAACGGGCAAAGCTGGAAGCCGATTTACAGATCGCCATCGAACAGGGTCAGTTGCAGCCTTATTTTCAACCCCAGGTGCGCAGCGGACAGATCGTGGGGGCCGAGGTCCTGGTGCGTTGGCCGCACCCAAGCCAGGGCCTGATTTCGCCGGCCCAGTTCATTCCGCTGGCCGAAGAAACGGGCTTGATCATCCCGCTGGGCGGCCAAATATTGCGTGCCGCCTGCCTGCAATTGGCACAATGGCAACAAGACCCTGTGCTGGCCAAGCTGACCTTATCGGTCAACATCAGCCCACTGCAGTTTTATCGGGAAGACTTTGTGGATCAGGTCCTGGATGTCCTGCAGCAAACTGGTGCCAATCCTAGACTATTGGGGCTGGAAATTACCGAAAGCCTGCTGTTGCAGAATGTCGAATCCACGGTGATCAAGATGCAGCAACTCAAGGCCCAGGGGCTGAGATTTGCACTGGACGATTTTGGGACAGGGTATTCTTCCTTGGCCTATCTTAAGCGTTTGCCACTGGATGAATTGAAAATCGATCAGAGCTTCGTACAGGACGCTCTGGGCGATGCCAGCGATGCGGCACTGGTCCGCACGATTGTCAGTCTGGGGGACGCCTTTGGGCTGCAGGTCATTGCCGAAGGCGTAGAAACCGATGCCCAGCGCCGTTTTTTGCAGGCCCAGGGCTGTTTAAGCTGGCAGGGATACCTGTTTGGCAGGCCCACACCCGTGGATCAATTTGAAAAACTGGTCCACGGATATGGACAAGCAAGCGCTTAAACGCCCCCTGAACAAGTCGAGCGGCACGCAGGCGCTGTGGTTCCCCCTTAGCTCAGGATCTGGCTCAGAAAAAGCTTGGTCCGTTCGTTCTTGGGGTGGTCGAAGAACTCATCGGGGGTGTTTTCCTCGATGATTTCGCCATGATCCATGAAAATCACGCGGTCTGCGACCTTGCGGGCAAAACCCATCTCGTGGGTCACGCACAGCATGGTCATGCCGGTTTCCTGGGCCAATTCCACCATGACGTCCAGGACTTCCTTGACCATTTCCGGGTCCAGCGCCGAAGTCGGCTCGTCGAACAACATGATTTTTGGATTCATGCACAGGGATCGAGCGATGGCCACGCGCTGCTGCTGCCCACCCGACAGCTGACCAGGATATTTTTTTGCCTGATCGGGAATCTGCACCCGTTCGAGGTACTTCATGGCGGTGGCCTCGGCCTCGGCCTTGGGGCGCTTCAGCACCCAAACGGGGCCCAGGGTCAGATTTTCCAGCACGGTCATGTGGGGGAACAAATTAAAATGCTGGAACACCATGCCCACGTCGCGGCGGATGGTTTCAATTTGCCTGAGATCGTTGGTGAGTTCCGTGCCATCCACAATGATCTGGCCTTCCTGGTGTTCTTCCAGGCGATTGATGCAGCGGATCATGGTGGATTTTCCTGAACCAGACGGCCCGCAGATGACGATGCGCTCACCGGACGAGACATCCAGATTGAGGTCTTTCAGGACATGAAACTGCCCATACCACTTGTTGACTTTTTTCAGGCTGATGATGGCTTCCGACATATGTCGCGGCTCCTGGGGCCAGTCGGTTGAAAGACAATACCGACTGGCGCGGTAAAAAACAAAAAGAAACGAATCCCGATCTCAACGCTGCTGGGACTGATCCAGCTGCCGCTCCAGCGACAGGCTATAGCGCGAGATTGAAAAACAAAAAATGAAATAAATAACGGCAATAAATAGATAGGCCTCGGTGCTGTAGCCGCGCCATATCGCATCAGACACCGCGACCTTGGCCGCCTGGGTCAGGTCGAACAGCCCAATGATCACCACCAGAGAAGTGTCCTTGAACAGCGAGATGAAGATACCAACCAGCGGTGGAATAACGATCTTCAGGGCCTGCGGCAGGATGATCTTGCGCATTTTCTGCCAATAGCTGAGACCCAGGGACTCAGCCCCCTCGTATTGTCCTTTAGGCATGGCCTGCAGGCCACCGCGCACCGTCTCGGCAATATAGGCCGCTGCAAACAGAATGATGGCGATCTGCGCCCGCAGCAGCTTATCGATGGAGAAACCTTCGGGCAGGAACAACGGCAGCATGACCGAGGACATGAACAACAAGCTGATCAGCGGCACGCCGCGGATGAGTTCGATGTAGACGACGCAGACGGCCCGGACCCCCGGCATATCGGAGCGCCGCCCCAGGGCCAGCAACAGTCCGAACGGAAAGGCAAAGGCAATCCCGAATGTAGACAGAATCAAGGTGACGGGCAAACCACCCCACTTTGCATTTTCGACATAGGACAGGCCAAAGACCCCACCCCACATCAGTACACCGACTGCCACCAGCGCCACCAACCACATCACCCCCAGAAAAGGTTTCCAGAACCAGCGGATGCAGCTGCACACAATGGTGCCCACCAGGATGCAGGAAGCCAGCAAGGGGCGCCACTGCTCGTCGTAGGGATAGATGCCAAACAGGATCAGGCGGTGTTTTTCGCGCACGAAGGCCCAGCAATATCCCCCGGTAGCCTGGCATTGCTGGGGCGTGGTGGCGGCGAAGTCTGGTCGCACAAAGAGATAGTCGATCAGTGCGGGTACAGCCAGCGCCAGAACCCAGAGCGTAAGCAAGGTCAAGACTGAACTAAGCGGCGAGTAAAACAAGCGGGAACGCACCCAGCCGACAACGCCCTGATTCTGGTGGGGCGGCAAGCGGTCCGCCGTTGCGGTATAAGTATCAGCCATTTATCGCTCCACCAGCGCGATGCGCTTGTTGTACCAATTCATGAAGACAGAAATGGAGAGGCTGACCACCAGATAAGCCGCCATGATGATCATGATGCCTTCGATGGCCTGGCCGGTCTGGTTGAGGATGGTATTGGTGACTGCCACAATATCGGGATAGCCAATAGCCACCGCCAATGAGCTGTTTTTCGTGAGGTTCAGGTATTGGCTGGTCATGGGCGGAATGATGACGCGCATGGCCTGGGGCAGAATCACCAGCCGCAGCGTGCGCGCCCGGGACAAGCCGATTGACGAAGCGGCTTCCCATTGGCCCTGGCTGACCGCCTGGATGCCGGAACGCACGACCTCGCCCACAAAGGCGGAGGTATAGATCACCAGGCCCAGCAAAAGCGCGGCAAATTCCGGTGACAGATTCAGCCCGCCCTGGAAGTTGAAGCCCTTGAGTTCAGGGCGATCGATTTCCAGTGAACCGCCGCTGATCAGCCAGCCCAGAACAGGCATCAACACCAGCAGACCCAGGGCAGCACGCCCCAGTGGGAAAATCTCGCCCGTGTTGTCCTGGCGGCGACGCGCCCAGTGTGCCAGCAGCACGATCAGGATGATGGCCAGCGCCAGTCCACCGAAGATCCAGTCCATGGCATCGCCGGTCAGCCAGGGAAGTTTCAGCCCGCGGTTGGACAGAAAGACATTGGGCAGAGGCGTCAGTGCCTGACGCGGCCCCGGCATGAGTTCGGTGATCAGCGCATACCAGAAAAACAGCTGCAGCAGCAGGGGGATATTGCGCATGACCTCGATGTAGAGGCCTGTCAAGCGGGAGATCAGCCAGTTTTTTGACAACCGCCCGATGCCCAGCAAAGTACCGAACAAGGTGGAGACAATCACCCCGATGACGGAGACTTTAAGGGTGTTGAGCAAGCCCACCATCACCGCCCTGCCGTAAGTATCGGCCGGGGCATATGGAATCATGGATTCGCCGATGGCGAAACCGGCTTCTTCACCCAGAAAGCCAAAGCCGGTGGAGATATTGCGTACAGCCAGATTGTGTAGCGTGTTGGAAACCAGATACCACACCCCAAGGGCCACCAGGCCCAGAATGAGAACCTGATAGATCAGGGCGCGGGTGGATGGGTCATTCCAGGACCAACGGCGTGACGGCGCCTTCGGCGCACGATGAAGCGTGTCAGACATAGGCGATTTTCAGCAGACAGACGATTTTGCAAAAGAGGGCTCAGGCCACCGGGACCCCGGTGGCCTGAGAGGCAAAACGCTGGCTTAACGGATCGGCCAGCCGTACATGATGCCGCCCTTGTTCCATTGGGCGTTCAAGCCGCGATCAAGCTTCAGGGGTGAGCCCTGGCCGACGTTGCGTTCGAAGGATTCGCCGTAGTTGCCGACTTGTTTGATGATGTTGTAGGCCCAACGCTTGTCCAGGCCCAGGCCCTTGCCCATGTCGCCGGACACCCCCAGAATGCGCTGGATGTTGGGGTTGTCGCTCTTGAGCATTTCATCGACGTTCTGGGAAGTAATGCCGTATTCCTCGGCTTCCAGCATGGCCATGAGTGCCCAGCGGATGACCATGAACCATTCGTCATCACCCTGGCGCACCATGGGGCCCAGGGGCTCTTTGGAGAAGTTCTCGGGCAGGATGATGTAATTATCCGGCGTGGCCGAAGACGCCCGCAAGCTGGCCAACTGGGATTTATCGCTGGTGACGGCATCGCAACGACCCGACTCGAAGGTGCGGAAACCTTCTTCGGAGGTATTGATGACGACGGTCTTGAATTCAAGATTATTTGCCCGGAACCAGTCGGCAAGGTTGAGCTCTGTGGTGGTGCCCGCCAGCACGCACACCGCTGCGCCACCCAGTTCGGTGGCGCTTTTCACGCCAAGGTCCTTGCGCACCAGGATGCCCTGGCCGTCGTAGAAGTTGGTGCCGGTGCTCATCAGGCCCAATGTGGTGTCGCGGGTGATGGTGGCCGTCGAGTTACGTGTCAGTACATCGATCTCGCCGGACTGCAGCGCCGTAAAACGCTGTTGTGTGGTCAGCGGAACATATTTGGTCTTGGTGGCGTCACCAAACACCATGGCACCTACTGCGCGACACATGTCGATATCCAGACCTTTCCAGACGCCCTTGCTGTCGGCCAGCGCAAACCCAGGCAGACCGGCATTGACACCGCACTGCACATAGCCGTGTTGCTTGACCGTGTTGTAGGTATCGCCCGCCTGAGCACCCGTGCTGGCCAGCATCAAGGCAGCACTGACTGCTGCTAGTTTCATGAATTTCATAATTGTCCCTTCCAGTGAGCAGGTCGTTATTAGAAAGACGCGGATCGAAATCTTGTGGAATCAATCCGTCTGGCCTGACATCGTACTTTGTTAAGACACATAACAAACATGCGGGATATCCCTGCAGCAGAGTCAGCAATAGGCGTTTCCGGGCGCCATCCCTACGCTGGCGAGGACGTTCAGCGGGCCAGCCTCGCGAATGGCATCCATCTGGGCGGGGTCACGCACATAGAGCGTCCCGCCAAAGGACAAAGCATTCAGGGACACCCCCTGAAAATGCTCTTGGCTGCGCGGCACCGCCAACATCCAGCCATCACTGATCAACAGATTAAAAGGGGGCAGCAGGCCCTGGGCATCCGGGCGCAGGCCCAACACCGCGCAAGCCTGAGCATAGGCAGTCTGCATAGAGGCGGCGCTGGCCTGTGGCGCAGCCCCTGGCCCCGCATCCACCCGAATAAAGCAATGTGCTACCGAGGCCAGCAAAGGGTGATGCAGGACTGCGCCTTGCTCGGATACGGCAGGCAAGCCACGCACCAGGGCCTTCAATGAGGCGTTACCGGGTGCTGCCGGAATCCATTGCACATGCTTATGCCGCTGGCTGGCACCAGCCGCCGCTCCGCCGTTATAAAAGCCCAACCCACCGTATTGGGACAGGACTTGCGCCAGCGCGATGAAATCAATCAATTCCAGGGGGGACAATTGTTCGGCAAAGTCGCGCCTGGCCAACACCAGGTGATGCAGGCAGACAGGGAATTTATTCAGAATTGCCACGTGATGCGCGCCGATGGGCCCCACGGTCAACGCCGGATCAGGGCGCAGAAATGGATTGAAATTGGGGTCTCGGGGGCCGCCCGGCAAGATCGTGCCCGCTGGGCCAGATGCATTCTCAGCAGCGTCCTCGGGCTGTTTGACGGCATCCTTGGCGGCCAACGCCGCCACCCAGCGCACGACAAACGGCAAGCCCTGATCCTGCAGGTCGGCCTGCTCGGCCACGATAGGCTGTAAATCGCCTGTCGCAATGGCCTGCTGGGTACGCGTGCGTACTGTATCCATAAAATTATCTAGCATGCTCACTCCGTTCGTGGGCTGCGCCCATCAAGTTATGTGGCCAAGGCCTGACGGCTGGCGGTCAGATGAGCCCTGATTGTATGGGATCGATGTCAAAGCGGGTCTATACCGCACTGGCCCGTCAGGCCTTACAATTCAGCAAAGGATTTCTGGAGAAAGCCGCAATGGATACGATCGCGGAAACCGCATTGGACGACGATCTACACATATTCCAGCAAATTGCCGCAGGGGATCTGAGCGCATTTGACCGCCTGATGCGCCGCTATAACCAGCGCTTATATCGCACAGCACGCAGCATTCTGCACAACGACATGGATGCCGAGGAAGCCGTTCAGGACGCTTGGTGGAAAGCTTTTCAGCACTTAGGCGAATTCAGGGCCGAATCCCGCCCCTCAACCTGGCTGACGCGGATCGTGGTCAACGAGGCCCTGATGCGCCTTCGACGAAACAAAAGCCACGATGCCATCATCCAATTGGCAGATAACGAGCCCGATACCCCAAACCATCCTATGTCTCCCAGCAACCCAGCCACTACGTTGCCTGACAGCCAACAGCCCGATCAACAGGCCTGGCGCGCAGAAATGCGACGCCTGATCGAAACCCATGTCAACGCCCTGCCCGATCTGTACCGGGCCGTTTTCATGCTGCGCGGGGTAGAAGACATGCCTTCCGCCGAGGTCGCCACCATCCTGGACATCCCCGAAGCCACCGTCAGGGTGCGTTATATGCGCGCCAGGCGCTTATTGCAAGACAGCCTGAAGGATCAATTGGACCCTCATGTGCACGACGCATTTTCCTTCGCCGGCGAACGCTGCGATCGGATCGTGGCCGGCGTCCACGCCCGCATGCGGGCAGCCGGGCTGCCGGTGCCCTGATAACATGATGCTCATGAAAAAGAAACTGATATTGGCCCTGGCCACCGCTGTTCTGGCTGGATGCACCAGCCTGCCGACGTCCACTTCGGCCATCAACAGCGACCATAGCGCCCGCCAGGCCCTGGACTGGGCCGGCACCTATCGCGGCCTGTTGCCTTGCGCCGATTGCGAGGGCATAGAAACCACGGTAGTGCTCAGGCAAGATCGCAGCTACCACCAGCAAACCCGCTATGTGGGCAAGGGTGGCCAGGTATTCAATCAGGCAGGCACATTTACCTGGAACCCTGCGGGCGATACGATCACCCTGCCCGATCCGGAGCCTGCCCAGTATTTTGTCGGCGAGGGCTGGATCTTGCGCCTGGCCACCGATGGCAGCCGCATCACTGGTCCCCTGGCTGATCATTATCAACTGACCAAACTAGACTGAGCACCCATCAACAGCGTTTATCGGTGAGTCCCACGCCTCCTGATTTCCTATAACATACGGGCCATACCATCTCGGAAGGCTCCGTACCGATGAACCTGCTCAAACAAACACGTTCTGGTTTATATCGGACCTGGGCCTTCGGTCTGGGCATGTTGACGATTCTGATCCTGTCAGGTTGCGCCTCTATGTCCGAACAAGAGTGCCTGACTGCCGACTGGTACGATCAAGGCTACCGGGATGGCCGCAGGGGTTATCCGGTCGCGCGTGTGATCGACCATCAAAAGGCCTGCGCCGATGTAGGCGTCAGACCCGATATCGAGCGTTACAGGGCAGGGAACAGCCAAGGGGTGCTGGAATACTGCACCCCTGACAATGCCTTTACGGTCGGCCGCGCCGGACAATCCTATCGCAACGCCTGCCCTGCCCACCTAGAGGGAAAATTCCTGCCTGCTTACCACCAGGGCAAACGCATTTACGAAGCACAGCGGCAAGTTGACAATCTGAACAGCGAATCCAGTCGATTGCAGCGCAAACTGGAAAAAGAAAAGAAACCAGAGGTTCAGCGCCGCCTGCGCAATGAACTCCGCGACCTGGACCGGCGTCTGAGATACGCACGCGACACCCTGGCCGACCTGGATCGGTACTCACGATAGCCCGCTGCTGCTAAGCTGTCAGGTTATATCCCCTATACCCGAGACCAGCATGCGCACCTTATTCGATCCCTTCGACCTATCAGGTCTGAGTTTGTCCAACCGCATCGTGATGGCGCCACTGACACGCAATCGCTCTCCGAATGCGGTGCCACCCCCGATGGCTGCCACCTATTACACGCAACGCGCCAGCGCGGGGCTGCTGATCACGGAAGCCACGGCGATCTCTCAGCAAGGACAAGGCTATGCCGACGTGCCCGGCCTTTATTCAGCGGACGCGCTGAACGGGTGGCGGGCGGTCACCGACGCAGTACATGCCCAGGGCGGAAAAATCGTGGTGCAGCTATGGCATGTCGGCCGAGTCTCGCACCACTCGCTGCAGCCCGATGACCAGGCGCCCGTCGCGCCCTCGGCCATCCAGGCCAAAGCCAAGACCTATTTGATTGACCATGACGGCAATGGCCGCTTCATGCCCACGTCCATGCCGCGCGCACTGGAGATCAACGAAATCGCAGGGATCGTCCACGACTACCAACAAGCCGCCCGGGCGGCCATGGCCGCAGGCTTTGACGGGGTGGAAATCCATGCGGCCAACGGCTATCTGGTCGATCAATTCCTGCGCAGCAATTCAAACCATCGCACCGATGCCTATGGTGGCAGTATTGAAAACCGCGCACGCTTTCTGTTCGAGATCATCGATGCGATTTCAGCGGAAATTGGCACTGCACGCACAGGCATTCGCCTATCCCCCGTCACCCCCGCCAATGACGCCTACGACCCTCAACCTCAGCCGCTGTTTGAACACGTGGTCCAAGGCCTGGCAAAACGCGCAATTGCATATATCCATCTTATCGAAGGATCGACCGGGGCTGCCCGCGACCACCAGCAGGGCGACCAGCCATTTGACTATTCCGCGCTGAAGCAGGCCTATCGCGTGGCCGGGGGCCAGGGTGCCTGGATGGTGAACAACGGCTATGACGCGGCTTTGGCCGCCCAGACCATCGCCAGCGGCGAAGCCGACCTGATCGCCTTTGGCAAACCATTCATCAGCAACCCGGATCTGGTCGAACGCCTGCGTCTAGGTATTCCGTTCAGTGACTGGAACAGCCGCACGTTCTATGGCGGCGGAGAACAGGGGTATATCGACTATCCGGCCGCAACAAGCTGTTGACGCTCAGTCTGTCCTAAGTTTTCTTATGTAGTCTTCACGCTTTACGACACATCGGAAAAACTCAAGCATGGACCAGATATCGGCACACTACCTCGATTCAAGCGCCAATAGGATCGAAGACAAAATCATCGACAGCCGCTGGGAACATCTGGCACGTGCTCAGGTTCGGCGGCGTCACGCACTGGGCTGGCTTGCCGCGATGGCCATGTGCTCTTTGCTGTGGATCGACTCGGCGTGGCCAGAGGCCAGTATCCAGAACCAGGGGCTGGAATGGCTGGGCCTGGCATTGATATTCCTGGCCGTTCTCGGGCGTGCGGCGTGCATGCTGTATGTCGGTGGCCGCAAAGGCAGCGACCTCGTCGCTGATGGCCCCTACTCCATCAGCCGCAATCCTTTGTATGTTTTTTCGATGCTGGCCGTCCTGGGCATCGGGCTGCAAACTGGCAGCCTGACCATCGGCCTCGGCTTCACAGCGGTCGCCTATCTGATTTTTCGCTGGATTGTCAGGGAAGAAGAAATTCTGCTCAGTCTGGCTTTCGGCAAGGACTTTGATGCCTATTGCAAAACAGTCCCACGCTTTTTCCCCCGATTTTCCCTGTGGCAATCGCCACAGCACGTGATCGTTGATCTGCCAGGCATCTGGAGAACCGTTCGCGACGCCCTGCCCTATTTTCTGGCTGTGCCCGTCTTCGAACTGATCGAAGCCGCTCAACGGGCAGGCTGGGTGCATGTCTATGTTTCGCTGTTCTGAGCTGCAGACATTTCGGACGGAGAGAAGCCACCTTGAGAGTACTACTGGTTGAAGATGATCCCATGATAGGCGCAGCAGTCCGGGATGCCTTGAAAGAAGCCAGCTATGCAACGGATTGGGTCAAGGACGGCCTGACCGCGATCACCACGGCAAAGATCCAGCACTATGACACGGTGCTGCTTGACCTGGGCCTGCCGGGAATGGATGGACAGGATGTGCTGCGCACGATCCGCGCTCGAGATGCACAGGTGCCGATTCTGATCCTGACAGCACGCGATGCGCTGGACGAGCGTCTGCGCGGGCTGGACAGCGGCGCGGATGACTACATCATGAAGCCATTCGACATGGCGGAGCTCCTGGCCCGATTGCGCGCCGTGCTGCGCCGAAAGGAAGGCAAAGGAGCCCCAATCCTGTCGAACGGAATCATCTCGCTGGACCCCGTCACCCGAGAAGCCAGCATTGCGGGCGCTGAGTCCACGCGCCTGACGGCCCGGGAATTCGCCCTGCTGCGGGCGTTGCTGGCGCGTCCAGGGGCGATTCTGTCGCGCAGCGACCTGGAAGGCCATCTCTATGGCTGGGGAGAAGAAGTGGAAAGCAATGCCATCGAATATATTATTTATGCTTTGCGCAAAAAACTGGGCAATCACATGATCGAGAACGTCAGGGGGCTTGGGTGGATGGTCTCAAAAAGCGATTGAACGACTCTGTCCAATATCGCCTGTCATTTTCATTGGCTGCCGTGGTAATGGCCATCGCATTGGCAGCAGGAATTTTTTCTTTCATCTCGGCCTTCCATCAGGCCCAGGAACTGCAAGATGACGTTTTGTTCCAGATCGCGGCCCTGATCAACCAGAGCGACCCCGATTGGACGCTGCCCGCCGATGGTATCGAACTGGAAGACTGGGACGAAGATTCGTGGATACACATCCAGATGCTGTCGAGTGCAGTTGGCCCCCTGCACTCGACAGCCAAACACAGAATGCCGACACTGCCGACACCCCTGGCAGATGGCTTTCATACGGTCGATTCTGGCGGCGAAGCCTATCGCGTATTCATCAAGACGACCCACAGCGGGCACAGGATCGCCGTGTCACAGGAAGTCAGGGCCCGCAATGAAAGCGCCTACCTCAATGCGCTGAATACCTTGCTGCCATTCTTGATCCTGATCCCGATACTACTCATCATCATTGCCCAGCTGATTCGCAAGATATTCAGGCCGATTACCGCGCTTGCACACCACATAGACGCCCGCGCAGAAAATGACCTGCGCCCCATACAGGACAACAATATTCCCTCAGAAGTGCGCCCCTTCATTCTGGCCATGAACCGGCTGCTGGCCCGGGTCAATGAATCTGTCAATATCCAACGACGCTTTGTGGCCGATGCCGCGCACGAATTAAGATCCCCCATGACCGCCCTGTCCCTGCAAGCCGAACGCCTGAGGCACATGCCGATGTCGGACACTGCCCAGGAACAGCTGCATATTCTGGAAAATGGAATCACCCGCGGACGCGACTTATTGAATCAGCTGCTTAGCCTGTCCAAGGCCCAAGCCCCCCCGGAGCTGCCACCTGGTGCAGTTTCCATCCGGCACATCTACCGCGCCGTCCTGGAAAACCTGATGCCGCTGGCCAAGGCCAAGCAGATAGACATCGGGGTGCTGGACGGCCCCGACGCTTCCGTGTTGATCAGCGAACTGGATCTTTTCATCATGGTCAAAAATCTGGTGGACAATGCCATCCGCTATACACCAAGGGATGGCCGGGTGGATCTGTCCATCGAGATCAGCCCGCAAGCGACCTTGATCCGGATTGCAGACACAGGGCCGGGCATTCCCAGCGCAGAACAAGCACGTATTTTCGATCCGTTCTATCGCATTCTGGGCAGCGATCAGCAGGGTTCCGGCCTGGGGTTGGCCATTGTCCAGGCCATCGCAGGACGGCTGGGCGCCAGCATCCTGCTGGGCTTTAGCAATCCGCAGACCAAAACCGGCTTGACGGTTACGATCAAGTTGCCTGCTTTGGACTAGGCTTTACTTCCCCATGCAGCCCGCGCCTTGTGCAGTTTCCTGTAGCTATCCAGCAACCGGTGGTGCCTGTCCAGGCCTTCCAGTTTCATGCTGGTTGGCGTCAGCCCAAAGAAGCGCACGCTGCCGTCGACTGACCCCAGGACGGCATCCATTCGGGCATCCCCAAACATCCGACGGAAGTTGACCACGTAGTCGTCCAGTTCCAGATCATCATCAAGCATGGCTTCCAGCACCACATTCAAGGCCTGGTAAAACAGCCCGCGTTCAACGGTATTGTCGTTGTACTGCAGGAAGGCGCCGACCAGTTCTTGCGCGGCTTCGAATTTTTGCAGGGCAAGATTGATCAACAACTTCAATTCAAGAACTGTTAGCTGCCCCCAATCCGTATTTTCATCAAAATCAATGCCGATCAAGGTGGCGATATCGGAATAATCATCCAGATCATTGCTCTCCAGCCGATCCAGCAGTGTAGTCAGGCTGGCATCGTCCAGGCGATGCAAGTCCAGGATATCGGCGCGGAACAACTGCGCCTTATTGGTGTTATCCCAGACCAGATCATCCACTGGATAAACTTCTGAATAGCCGGGCACTAAAATCCGGCAAGCGATGGCACCCAATTGTTCATATACCGCCATGTAGACTTCTTTGCCCATGCCGTCGAGAATACCGAGCAACATGGCGGCTTCCTCGGCATTGGCGTTTTCGCCTTGCCTGGAAAAATCCCACTCAACGAATTCGTAATTTGCTTTGGCACTGAAAAACCGCCACGACACAATGCCGCTGGAATCAATAAAATGCTCAACAAAATTATTGGCGTCAGTCACGGTGTCGCTGGAAAAAGTAGGCTGAGGCAGGTCGTTCATGCCTTCAAAACTGCGCCCCTGCAGCAGTTCCGTCAGGCTGCGTTCCAGTGCTATCTTGAAGTTTGGGTGGGCGCCAAACGAAGCAAATACGCCGCCTGTGCGCGGATTCATCAATGTCACGCACATCAATGGATACACGCCACCCAATGATGCATCCTTGACCAGCACCGGAAAGCCTTGTTCTTCCAAGCCCTGAATACCGGCCAAAATATCGGGATATTTTTCCAACACTGCGTGCGGCACATCCGGCAAGGCAATTTCACCTTCCAGAATTTCGCGCTTTACCGCCCGTTCCAGAATTTCCGACAGGCATTGCACCTGCGCCTCGGCCAGCGTGTTGCCGGCACTCATGCCATTGGTGGCATAAAGGTTTTCAATCAAGTTGACCGGGAAATATACGATCTCGCCATCTGACTGCCGCACGTATGGCAGCGTGCAGATGCCGCGTTCTATATTGCCAGAATTGGTATCCACCAAATGCGAGCTATACAGTTCGTCATCCGGATTGTAGATTCTCAGGCAGTACGCATCCAGAATTTCAGCCGGTAATTCATCTTCAGGGCCAGGCTGGAACCAGCGCTCATTGGGGTAATGGACAAACGCCGCATTGGCGATGTCTTCCCCAAAAAATGCATCGGTATAGAACTGATTGCAGCTCAATCTTTCAATGTATTCACCCAGCGCCGACGCCAATGCGCTTTCTTTGGTCGCGCCTTTGCCGTTGGTAAAGCACATGGGCGAATGTGCATCACGGATGTGCAGCGACCACACATTGGGAACGATGTTGCGCCACGAAGCAATTTCAATCTTGATGCCCAAGTCCGCTAAAAGCCCCGACATATTGGCAATGGTTTGTTCCAGTGGCAGATCCTTGCCTGTAATACAGGTTCTGGCGCCAGCATCCGGATTCAGGGTCAGCAAGGATTGGGCATCGGCATCCAGGCTCTCTACTTCCTCAATGACAAACTGAGGCCCGGTTTGCACGACCTTCTTGACCGTACAACGCTCGATGGAACGCAAAATCCCTCGACGATCTGCTTCCAATATATCGGATGGCAGTTCGACCTGGATCTTGAATGTCTGCTGATATCTGTTTTCTGGATCAACAATATTATTTTGCGACAGACGGATGTTTTCGGTCGGAATATTGCGCGTCGTGCAATACAGCTTCACAAAGTAAGCCGCACACAAAGCTGACGAGGCCAGAAAATAATCAAAAGGACCAGGCGCGGAACCATCACCCTTATAACGGATGGGCTGGTCGGCCACGATCGTGAAGTCATCGAACTTGGCTTCGAGGCGAAGCTTGTCGAGAAAGTTAACTTTAATTTCCATGGCCGAATTCTTTAAATAACAGCATAACCAGTAATCGTACCTTAATTATTGCGCGATCCCAGCAGTGCGTCGCCCTCATGCAGCATGACGTCCCTTTATTTGAATCAATACGGGTATTCCCTAGGTCGTTAAGATCCAATAACACCTTTGCTTATAGGGTCTTTGATCCACAGCAGACCAGAGACATTGTCGCAAATCATCAATACGAGCCAAGGAGCGCCGCTATGCACACCACCCCGAAGGGTGACCTAACCACCCCCAGCAAACGGGGGTTTTTGCAGGATCTTATCGGCTTGACCATCGCCGCCACGACCCTGCCCGTGGCGGCTGCCACAGCGGCTCCAGTCCCGCATTTAGGCATGGGGGCACAGCCACCTCGCCGCCCAGGCATTGCGGGCAAGCGCTACGCCATGGTGGTGGATCTGCGTAAATGCATAGGCTGCCAAGCCTGTACTGTGAGCTGTTCCATGGAGAATTTGCCCCCCATCGGGCAGTTCCGCACCACCGTGCTGCAGTATGAGGTTGATCGCGGCCCCACCGAGCTTCCTGCCATGCTCAGCCTGCCGCGTCTGTGCAATCACTGCGACGAGCCGCCCTGCGTGCCCGTATGCCCGGTGCAGGCAACGTTTCAGCGTGAGGACGGTATTGTGCTGGTCGACAGCGATCGTTGCGTGGGCTGCGGCTATTGTGTGCAGGCTTGCCCATACGATGCGCGCTTCATCAACCACGAGACCCAGACCGCTGACAAGTGCACCTTCTGTGAGCACCGTCTTGATGTCGGACTGCTGCCAGCCTGTGTAGAGAGCTGCGTAGGCGGTGCCCGCGTGATCGGCGATATCAATGACCCGGACAGCAGTGCGTCGCAAATGCTCAAGGAGCATAGCGCAGACATCAAAGTACTCAAGCCTGGCATGGCCACTGCGCCGCATGTGTTCTACATCGGCTTGCCCGACGAATTTGTCGATGGCATTGACGGCCAGGCCAGCGTGCGCCCGGTCGGTGGCCTCTGAGCAAAGCAGCTTTCAAGGAATACACCATGAATATCATCGAGCTGCTCACTCTCGCCTACGAGGTGGCCTGGCTACCCTGGGCAGTCCAGTATTTCTTTCTCGTGGGCATCTGCACCGGCGCGGCGCTGACGGCAGCGGCTTGCGCCTTTGGCGGCCTGGGTTCTGCGGGCGCCCGCTTGTTGCCCACCGCCGTCGTCGTACTGGCTGCCAGCGCCGCTGCTGCGCCTGTTTCCCTGCTGGCCGACCTGCACCAGCCAGCGCGCTTCTGGCATTTCTATGCACACTTCACGCCTTGGTCGTGGATGTCGGTCGGCGCCTACCTGCTGCCGGCTTTGGTCGTGCTGGCCTTCGCCTTTTGTATTGTTTGGTGGCTAGGCTGGAAACCCCTGCTGCGCGTGCTGGCGGTGCTGATGGCCTTGTCTGCCATCAGCGTCATGGTCTATACCGGCGCGGAAATCATGGTGGTGCGGGCTCGTCCATTATGGAACACCCTGCTTTTGCCATTCAATCTGGCGCTGACTGGCTGGCTGGCCGCACTGGGCGCCATGCTGGTGGTGGGACGCCTGATGCCGGGTGGCATGGCAGCCCTGCCCGCCCAGTTGTTACGCAGGCTGTGTCTGGCCGTGGCCTGGCTCTTGGTGGCAGCGGTGGTGTTGTGGGCAGGCGTCGGCCTGATGACCGACACCCCCTCATTCGTGGCTGCCAAACGTCTGTTCACTGAATTTCCGGTCTGGCGCCTCAGCCTGCTGGGCTCGGTGCTGGCAGGCCTGGTGGTGCTGATGCTGCTGAAGCGCCCAGCAAGCACGTTGATGCGGCCTGGTTTTTCGCTAGGCATAGGCCTGGCGATGCTGGCAGCAGCCTGGGGGTTTCGCTGGGCACTGTTCATGGGGGTGCAGGGCGTGCCTAAATTTGGCGCCGGCCTGTATGTCTACAACATGCCGTTAGGCGGAGACGGCCTGCTGGGCATCTTAGGCGTATTTGGCCTGTGCGTGGCGCTGCTGGCCAGCCTCACGCTGGCGCTAGAGTACTTCCCAGCCCGTCATGCCATTCCAGCAAAAACCCCAAGGATTTCTCCATGAGCAAGAACGACAAACAAGATAAGCCCCAGGACGGGGCACGCCGTAAGCTATTGCTGCGCGGCGGCGTGGCAGCGGGCGGCTTGGCCGCATTTGCGGCGGGTTACGGCGAAACAGTCTACAAGGCGGGCAAAGGCCTGGTGACCGGCAGTGCGGGCGTCACGCCTGCACACGCCACACGCGGCAATTCACTCGCGCCTGAGTTCCGGATTGACCCCGTGACAGGCATGCTCAGCACCCAGCCGGGGCAAATCGTCAGCCCCTCCAGCTGTCTGGGCTGCTGGACGCAATGCGGTGTGCGCGTGCGCATCGACACCAAAACCAACCGCATCCTGCGCGTCGCTGGCAACCCTTATCACCCGCTCGCCACCACGCACCCGGCCCCCATGGAAACCCCCGTGCGCGAAGTCTACGCCCAGCTTGGTGGCGACAACGGCCTAGAAGGCCGCGCTACCGCCTGCGCACGAGGCTCGGCCATGCTGGAACACCAGACCAGCCCGCACCGTGTGCTGCAACCGCTCAAACGCGTCGGCAAACGCGGCGAGGGCCGCTGGCAGACGATTTCGTTCGAGCAACTGGTGCAAGAGGTTTGCGAAGGGGGCAACCTGTTTGGAGAAGGTGAAGTCGAAGGGCTGCGCGCCGTCTATGACACCCAAACCCCCATTGATTCTGACAACCCCGAATATGGTCCAAAAAGCAATCAGCTATTGGTGACTGACGCTTCGAATGAAGGCCGCGCACAACTGCTGCGTCGTTTTGCCAGCCAATCATTCGGCACCGTGAACGTCAGCAATCATGGCGCTTACTGCGGCCAGAGCTTCCGCGTTGGCGCGGCTGCCGCGCTGGGCGATCTGCCCGGCATGCCGCATGGCAAGCCCGATTGGAAAAATGCGAGCTTTGGCTTGTTTATCGGCGCAGCGCCTGCGCAATCGGGCAATCCTTTCCAGCGGCAAGGCCGCGAACTCGCCGAAGCGCGTGCCCGCAAAGAAAATACCTTTCGCTACGTGGTCGTTTCGCCCATCCTGCCCACCTCATCGAGTTTGGCAGCGGGTAGCGGCAATCGTTGGATTGGCGTTAAACCCGCCAGCGATCTGGCGTTGGCGATGGGCTTGATCCGCTGGATTCTGGATAATGAGCGTTACGACGCGCAGTTTCTGGCACAGCCTGGTGTCGCTGCCATGGAAGCGGCTGGCGAGGCATCGTGGAGCAACGCCACCCACCTGCTGATTAACGACCCCCAGCACCCCCGTTTTGGCAGCTATCTACGTGGCACCGACCTGGGTTGGTCGCTGCCTACCGCTGCCCCCACTGAGCCAGGCAAGGAGCCGACGGCACCAGCCGATGTGTTCGTGGTGCAGCGCGCCGATGGCACGTTGGCGCCACACACCATACCCGAGGCCGCCGCCTTGTTCGTGGAACGCATGGTGGATGTGCCGATGTCCGCGCAATCCTCACAGCCCCTGGCCGTGTGTTCGGCACTGTTCAAGCTGCGCGAGCAAGCCCGAGCCAAGACGCTCGACGAATACGCTGCTTTATGCGGGGTGCCACGCCCCGAGATCGAAGATCTGGCCCGCGAATTCACCAGCCACGGCAAGCGCGCCGTCGCCGACGCGCATGGTGGCACCATGAGCGGTGCCGGCTTCTACACTGCCTATGCCATCGCCATGCTCAATACCCTGGTCGGCAACCTGAATGTACAAGGCGGACTGGTGCTGGATGCCGGTCCATTTGGCCCCTTTGGCCCTGGCCCACGCTATAACTTCGCCGACTTCAAGGGCAAGGCCAAGCCACGCGGCGTGGCACTGTCGCGCAACCGTTTCCCCTACGAAAAAAGCAGCGAATTCAAGCGCAAAAAAGAGGCTGGCCAATCGCCCTACCCCGCCAAGGCGCCCTGGTACCCGGCGGTGGGCGGCTTGAGCAGCGAAATGCTGGCTGGCGCGCTGGCGGGCTACCCCTACAAGGCCAAAGTGTGGCTGAACCACATGAGCAATCCGGTGTATGCCATCGCGGGCTTCAAGAACGCGCTGCTGGACGCCGTCAAAGATCCGAAAAAACTGCCGCTGATCGTCTCCATCGACCCTTTCATCAACGAGACCAGTGCGTTGGCCGACTACATCGTGCCGGATACGGTCACGTACGAAAGCTGGGGCATCTCGGCGCCTTGGGCCGATGTGATTGCCAAGTCGTCCACGGTGCGCTGGCCCGTGGTGACACCAGCCGTGGCGTTGACCGCCAGCGGCGCACCCGTCAATGTCGAGAGTTTTCTATTCGCCTGCGCGGAGCGCCTGCAACTGCCCGGCTTTGGTGATCATGGGATGCAAGACGCACAAGGCAACCCCTGTGCGCTGAAAACAGCCGAAGATTTCTTTCTGCGCGGGCTGGCCAATATGGCTTTTTCAGGCGGCAAACTTGTCCCGCCGGCCAGCGATGACGACATGCTGATCACGGGCGTCAATCGCTACCAAGAACAGTTGCAAACTCAGTTAAAAGACGATGAATGGCGTCAGGTGGCAATGCTGATGACCCGCGGCGGGCGCTTTGACAAGATCGAGGCTGCCTGGAAAGGATCGCATATCCGCAAGACCCATGCCCCCGCGCAGCAGGTCTGGAGCGAAGACCTGGCCAAGATGCGCCATTCGATGACCGGCGAACGCTTGAGTGGCTGTCCCACCTGGTTTCCCACGCGCATGGCCGATGGCAGCAGCATGCGTCAGCACTATCCCGAGGCGCAGTGGCCGCTCTTGATGACCTCGTATAAATCGAATCTGATGAGCTCGATGTCAATCGGCGTGGCGCGACTGCGCCAAGTGCATCCGCACAACCCAGCCTCGGTCAACCGCGCCGACGCCGAGCGCCTGGGCCTGAAAAACGGCGATACCATCCGCATCAGCACGCCCGGCGGCAGCATGCTGGCCACCGCCCTGGTCCGCGACGGCATCATGCCCGGCGCCGTCGCCATCGAATATGGCTACGGCCACACAGAGCTGGGCGCACGCACGCACATGGTGGACGGGACAGCGCAAGCGCACAATCCGCAGCATGCCAACGGCATCAATCTGAACGAGCTGGGCTTTGCCGACCCAACACGCGGCGACCAGCGTAACGTGTGGATCGACTGGGTATCAGGGGCGGCCGTGCGTCAGGGCCTGCCGGCGCGGATCGAGCGGGCATAAGGCCGGATTGCGCGATGGCGATGCCAGACATTGCCATGACCTCCGTTCAACGCCGTGCTGGGTCGCTGCGCGTAGGTTTCTTCGGTTCAGGTGGATTCGGCCCGATATAGACCGATTTCCCATCCTTCCACACCACGGCGTACTGACCCAACCGGCGCTTGCGATCCAATGCTTTGGCGACAGAATTGCGCAGGCTTTCCAACGCCTTGCGCGTGTCCTCATCAAATTGGGGAGTCATAGGCCCGCCTCATTGCGTAGGTGCCGATAAACAGCGTCATCAAGAATTTCAACATGGTTCCCCTGCTGAGTAAACACAAGGTCAGGATTGTCCTGGCTGTTCAGGTAGCAGCGCGTCAGGCTGACCCTGGGGGCATACAGTTCAAACAAGTTGTATAAGCTGCGGGCAAAGCGCCGTTCAATTGCCTCAGTCGGGATGCCATGGCCGCCGTGCGCGACACGCTCTGCTACCCGATCATGGGACAGCTGCACATTGGATAGGGCCAAGTATGACATCTCCACTCGCCAGCCGCTTTGCATCAAGCGATCCACCAGCCGCAGATAACCGCGCCCGGACAATGTTGTCTCGAAAGCGAAATTCTGACAGGCGCGCTCGCATCGGTCAATTTCCGCGAGATACAGCCTTGACGCCGCCAACTGCTCGCGCTCGGGATTTAAGGGCGAGAGCCCAGCAGCGATCAGGTCAGCGTTGATAAACGTCTGACACTGAGCCACTGCGGGCAGGTAATCCAGCGCAAAGGTTGTTTTGCCCGCACCATTGGGGCCTGCAATAATCCAACAGGTAGGCGTAACATTCATCCAGGCCCTCCCCCTAGGTAAGCCGTTAGCTTACCGTCCAATAGCAGCAGTAGTCACGAGCAATGGAGGTATACCATGCAGCGCCCCTGGAAAACAGATGTGGCCCCGTCGGACATCACACCAGAATCCGTCTGGCGAGGTCGGCGACGACTCTTGCAGGGTGCTGCGCTTGCGCCACTTGCGCTGGGGGCTTCCCCCCTGGCTCACGCGGCGCTTGACGACCAGCCCACCGGGCCCGTACTTCCTGCGCAGCGCAACACTGAATGGTCGACCAACGAAGCCGTCAATAGCTGGCAGGAAATAACCACCTACAACAATTTCTATGAATTCGGCACCGGCAAGGGCGATCCCGCACAATACGCCAACAAGATGCAGCTGAGTCCCTGGACAGTGCAGATCGATGGAGCCGTGCGCAAACCCATCACGCTGGATATCGACGACCTGCGCAGACTTGCCCCCCTTGAAGAGCGCGTCTACCGGCTGCGCTGCGTAGAGGCATGGTCCTTGGTAATCCCCTGGGCCGGCTACTCGCTCGCGCACTTGCTCAAGCATGTCGAGCCCACTGAGGAAGCCAAATACGTGGTCTTTACAACCGTGGTGCAGCCCGAAGCTATGCCGGGCGTGCGCAGCAATATCCTGGACTGGCCCTACGTCGAAGGATTGCGCATGGACGAAGCCATGCATCCGCTGACGCTACTCACCTTCGGACTTTACGGCCACGATCTACCCGCGCAGGACGGTGCCCCCATGCGCATCGTCGTCCCATGGAAGTACGGCTTCAAATCGGGTAAGTCGCTGGTCCGGATTCACCTGCAATCCACCCAGCCGACCACAAGCTGGATGCGCGCAGCGCCCCAGGAGTACGGCTTTTATGCCAATGTAAATCCGGCAGTACCCCATCCACGCTGGAGTCAGGCGACCGAACGCCGTATCGGCTCGGGCTTCTTTGCGGCCCGCATCCCAACACGGCCTTTTAACGGCTACGAGAAGGACGTGGCAGACCTCTACAAGGGCATGGATTTGCGTCGGAACTTCTAAAATGACTGATAAGAACAGTCATGCACGACAAAGATGCGTTCAGCCAATCACTCAAGGCCAGAGCACCGCACGTCCTCAGCGGCATTCATCAACTGGCGGCCGCCTGGTACTTGGACTGTGTATTCACCTATTTGGGCTGTTCCCGCTTGTCCGCTGGGTAGTGCTTGGGTACGTCGGCAGCCTCAGCGCCAATCCGCAGGAGTTCCTGACCCGCTCCAGCGGAATCTGGGCACTGGTCTTCCTCTGGGTCACGCTTGCCGTGACGCCCGTTCGACGGCTGACCGGCTGGAACGGTCTTCTGCGCCAGCGTCGCAAATTGGGGCTATACGCATTTTTCTACACGATGCTGCACGTCATCGCCTGGGCACTCTGGGACCGAGGCGCAGTGCTGGCAGCCATGTGGACGGACATCTGGCAGCGCGACTTCATCGGCATCGGCACGCTTGCCACGCTTTGCCTAGTGCCGCTGGCCGTGACCTCCACCCACCGATGGATGCGTCGACTTGGCCGCTGGTGGACCCGCCTGCATTGGCTGATTTACCCCGCCGCCATTTTCTCGATCTTGCACTTCATCTGGATGCGTGCTGGAAAAAACGACTTTTTCGAGCCGCAGGTCTATGCCGTGGTGCTTGTCGTGATGCTCGGCATACGGCTCGCGTGGCGGTTATGGGGAACCTGCCCTGGGCGACGGTCTGCCCGGCACTGATCCCCGTGCTAGCATGAGGGTTCAGCCCAATGCGGGCTTCCCTCTCGGGATCTGCCCACTCTATGAAAAAGAAAACCCAGGCTGCCATGCTTTCGGGCTTGCTTCGCATCCTCTCTATCCTGCCCTACGGGCTGGTTGCCCGGCTGGGTGAAGCCCTGGGTTCCCTGTTGTACCTGATTCCCGGCAAGCGTCGACATATTCTGCACACCAATTTGCGCCTGTGCTTCCCGGAAAAGTCCGAGTCCCAGCGCAAACGCCTGGCCCGTGCCAATTTTCAGCACGTCATTCGCAGCTACCTGGAGCGCGGCCTGCAGTGGTATGGCAGCGCGCATGCCATCACCAGTCTGGTCGAACTGGACAGCGCCATCGAACTGCAGGACCGCTACGACCAGCCGACCATTTTCCTGGGATTTCATTTCACCGCCATCGAAGCCGCCTGTATGTACTATTCGATACAGCACCCGGTCGCCTCCATCTACACGCCAATGTCGGACGAAACAACGGACACGATTTCCAGGGAACAACGCTCACGATTTGGCTCTCTGATGATTCCGCGCCACCATAGCGCCCGTCATATCTTGAGCATCTTGAAAGCCGGTCAGCCCATCATGCTGGCCGCAGACATGGACTTCGGGCTGCGCGATTCGGTGTTCGTGCCGTTCTTCGGCGTGCCTGCCTGTACGCTGACTGCCGTGTCGCGCCTCGCGCGCCTCAGCGGCGCGCGCGTCGTTCCCTTTGTCGCGGAAGTGCTGCCCAACTATCGCGGCTACAAGCTACGAATCTATCCGGCGCTGCCGACCTTCCCCAGCGGGGACGATCAGGCAGACGCCCTGGCGATGAACCAGTTTCTCGAAACACGCATCCGCGAAATGCCTGAGCAATACTACTGGGTGCATCGCCGGTTCAAGCGCCGCCCGCCAGGCGAAGCGCCAGTTTACTGAGCGACCGGCAGCGGGCGTGCAGCAATGCCGCTGGCTTGCCTGGCACTACTTCCCTACTTCCCACGTTTGCACGCTAGACATGCCTGTGTTCGGATTTCTGACGAACACGGGCTGGCTGAGCTTTGCATTTGCGATTCAGGGAAAATCCATCCCTACTGATTAGGGATATCCCTTTATTTCTTATTTTATGAGACATGACCAGCTAATTTTTGAGAAAAAAGAATAATCTTCTCCCTGGACTGATCACAACGACCCCCAGGCTGGGCTGCATGCGCAGCCGACCTGGCCACGAAGGAGCCCATGGATGCAAGCGGACCCCATCAAAGGCGGAGCTGAGCGAGTACTGTTCATCCTGTCCGTGCTGGCTAGACTGGGACGCTCGGTTTCCATGACCGATCTGATTTCAGAGACGGGTCTGGCAAAAAGCACCTTGTACCGGCAACTGGCTTTGCTCAAGCGTTGGGGCTTCATCATCGACAGCAACAACGAGTACTTACCCGGCCCCATGTGTGTATCGCTGGCCTGGGGATTCGAACAATCTTCCTATCTGCGGCAGGAAGCCCGCGAAGAACTTGAACAGCTTTCCACCAGCAGCAACGAATCCGCCGGCTTGATGGTCGCCGTCAACAATCAGGTGGTCTGCCTGGAAATGATCGAAAGTCGCCAGCCCCTGCGCTGCTCTTTCGTCAAGGGACGCAGCCTGCCCTTGCTGAGCGGCGCATCCGCCAAGGCACTGCTGGCGTTCATGGCAAAGGATCGCCAGCGCGCCGCCCTGAAAGACTTGCAAACCCGCAATCTGATCACAGACGAATCCCGCACCGCGCTGGAAGGCGAATTGGCCCAGATCCAGACCCAGGGATATGCCTGTTCCATCAGCGAAGTGGATGAAGGGGTCTGGGGCGTGAGTGCGCCCATTTTTCAGCAGACCAGCCACGCGATTGCCGTGGTGACCCTGATGGTACCCAGCACCCGCATTGAAAACCGCACGCAGAATCTCATCAGCATGACCACCCGTGTGGCTGCACGCATTTCGTCTCGGCTACAAAGCCACTAACCGCATCAAAGGAACCTATCATGACACTGAGCAAGAAACTCATCTCCGCTGCGCTTGCCATCTCCATGAGCGGCTTTGCAGCTGCCAGCCTGGCCGCATCGAACACAATCCGCATCGTGACCGACCCGACCTTTCCCCCCATGGAGTTCACGGAATCAGGGGTGCGCACGGGCTTTGACATTGAACTGACGGAAGCACTGGCCAAAGAAGCTGGCCTGACCATCGAATGGACCGACATCGATTTCAAAGGCCTGATTCCCGCAGTCATCTCGGGGCGCGCCGATGCTGCCGTCTCGGCCATCTACATCACGGAGGCCCGCAGCCAGGTCGTGGATTTCACGCACTCCTATTACGCTGGCGGCCTGGTTGTCCTGACCAAGAAGGACGGCCCGATCAAAACCCTGAAGGACCTGGATGGCAAGAAAGTCTCCGTCCAGGTCGGCACAAAATCCGTGAAGTATCTGCAAGAACACTATCCCGACGTCCAGCGCGTTGAAGTCGAGAAAAACCAGGAAATGTTCAACCTGGTCGAAGTGGGTCGCACCGATGCCGCCGTGACAGGCAAGCCGGCTGCCAAGCTGTATGCGCAATCACACCCCGACCTGACGGTGCTGAACGAGCAGATCACCACGGAAGAATACGGCATCGCCGTCAGCAAGAACCAGCCCAAAACCTTGCAAGCCCTGAACGAGGCACTGGGCCGTCTGAAGGCCAATGGTACTTATGACAAGATCGTCAATAAATGGTTTGAAGGCGACGCGCAATGAATTTTGATTTCACGCCGGCCCTGACCGACTGGACGGCGCTGCTCAGCGGCGCCATCGTCACCATCGAAGTGACGCTCAGCGCGCTAGTGCTGTCTTGCCTGCTGGGCCTGCTGATCGGGATCGGACGCCTGAACCCACAACGCAAGACAGCTTACGGGATCTGCAGCATCTACCTGTCGTGCTTTCGCGGCACCCCGCTGCTGGTGCAGTTGTTCATCTGGTTCTTTGGCTTGCCGCGATTCGGCATCCTGTTGCCGGCCTTCGTCTGCGGCGTCGTGGGGCTGGGTATGTATTCGGCATCCTATGTGTCGGAGATCGTACGGGGTGCCATCCAGTCCATTGATCGCGGCCAGATGGAAGCCGCGCGATCGCTGGGCATGTCGTCCCGACAAGCCATGCTCAAGATCATCCTGCCCCAGGCATTCGTGCGTATGATCCCGCCGCTGGGCAATGAATTCATTTCACTGATCAAGAACTCGGCGCTGGTGTCGCTGGTGACGATTCACGACCTGATGCATGAAGGCCAGAAAATCATCAGTGTTTCCTATCGCTCGCTTGAGATTTACCTGGTGATCGCCGTGATCTATTGGATCATGACGACCACGACAACCATAATTCTGCATCGCATCGAATTGCGCATGAAAGCCGGAGGGATGGTGCAATGACGGCCCCAGCCATGATCAAAATCCACCAATTACACAAGTCGTACGGCAGCAACGATGTGCTCAAGGGCGTCGATCTCGAGGTCAATCAGTCCCAGGTGGTGGTCGTCATCGGCCCCAGCGGGTCGGGCAAGAGCACCCTGCTGCGTTGCTGCAACGGCCTGGAAGTGCCGCAAAAAGGCACCATCGATATCTGCGATCACCGCCTGGTGGCCGACGGGCGCCTGCTCGCCGATAAAGACCTGAACAAGCTGCGGATGCAGGTCGGCATGGTGTTTCAATCATTCAACCTGTTTCCCCACCTGTCTGTCCTGGAAAACGTGACGGTGGGGCCGCGGACACTGCGCGGCATGAACGCTGCGGATTCCGAAGTCCTGGCTCGCCAACTGCTTACCAAAGTGGGACTGGCGGAAAAAGTCGATGCCATGCCAGCCAGCCTGTCGGGCGGACAGAAGCAGCGTGTCGCCATCGCCCGCGCGCTTGCCATGGAGCCCAAGGTCATGCTGTTTGACGAACCCACCTCGGCACTGGACCCCGAGCTGGTCGGCGAAGTGCTGAGCGTCATGAAATTGCTCGTCAAGGAAGGCATGACCATGATGGTGGTGACCCACGAAATGGGATTTGCCCGTGAAATGGCTGATATGGTCGTCGTGATGGATGGCGGGAATATCATCGAAGCCGACGTGCCTGACGTGATTTTCACAGCGCCGAAGGAAGAACGGACCCGCTCGTTCTTGCAGGCGGTACTCAAGAAGTAAGGTAGAAGAAGCAATGACGCAAGACACGAATCCCTGGCACGGCCGCAACGACGCGGGCGAACAGGGCGATACCCGTCGGCTGTTTCAGATCGTGCAAACAGGGCCCCTGGCCTGCCAGGCAAACGAGGCCGTGGTGCTTGGATTTGCCAGCGATGCCGGCGTGCGCCGCAATCAAGGACGCCCCGGCGCCCGGCTGGCGCCGCACGCCATCCGCCGCATGATGGCCGGACTGCCCGCCCATGACTTGTCCGTCTTGTGGGATGCCGGCGACATCCCCTGCGAGGGCGATGCCCTGGAACAGGCGCAGGCCAAGCTGGGTGATCAGGTGGGCCAGATTCTCGATACGGGTGCACGGCTGGTGGTGCTGGGCGGGGGCCATGAAATGGCCTGGGGCAGCTTCCAGGGTCTGCACGCCCATCTCTCGAACCAAGATCAAGAGGCAGCGCGATCCATTCTGATCATCAATCTTGACGCACACTTCGACCTGAGGACCAGCCGACCGGGCAGTTCAGGCACGCCCTTCGACCAGATTCTGGCGTTTTGCGGTCAGCAGAATCAGCCTGTCACCTATGCCGTCTTCGGCATTTCACGGCTCGGCAATACTGCCGGGCTGTTCCAGCATGCGAAGGACTTGGGTGTCTTCTACATAGAAGACACAGACATGCAAGAGCGCCATCTCGACGCCAGACTGGCGGACCTGAACAGCCTGATCAATCAGGCCGACCATATCTATCTGACGATCGACCTGGATTGCCTGCCCGCAGCCGTCGCGCCGGGCGTATCGGCGCCTGCGGCCTTCGGCATCCCGATGACGGTGGTCGAGGCCGTGGTCCGGCACGTCAAGGCCAGCGGCAAGCTGCGCTTAGCCGATCTGGCGGAAATGAACCCGGAATATGATATTGACCAGCATACTGCCCGCTTGGCGGCGCGGCTGGCTTGGATGTTGTTGGCGCCTTGAGTGGTTGGTTACTTACCAGGGCCAGGATGAGCTGCTGTACGTGAAATCGAGACAAGTTCAGATGTGGGCATTACCGCAAACGTGAAGCGCCCCGGGGCGCTTCAAACGTCCCTAAATCTCGTAATGAAAGCGTACAAGAATCCTGCGTAAGCAAATTCCCTCTTGCCTCTCTGAGGCATAAACAGTAGCATCAATTTTAGGAACCACATATTGAGAGAGTGAGAAATGACCACTCACGCTTTGGAACGCTCTTCTGAGAATCAATGGTCTCATATATCTCTCTCTAACTTAGAGTCCCTGAGCGACGCGGTTTATGGCGCGGGTTTAGACATCGTGCAAATGTCTCGCGCACCAATCTCTGGCAGCCTTGGGTTCATGGCGCACGATGATGTTCGTTGCTCAACGGGCCTCATCGGGGCAAAAGTTGCGCTAAGCGGCCCACTGTCAGAAGATCAAATAACCTTGGGCGTCGGCATCACTATGCCCTCTGGAACACGGCACTGGCTCCATGAGGCAGCTTCTGGCGATATAGGCGTGTTTATGCCCAACGACGAACATGATTCACTTTACATGCCAAACTCGCTATATGCCGTGATCACATTAAGTGAGGATCGACTGGAGGAAATCGCAGCCGAACACGACATAGTCTTAACCGCGCGTAGCCTAGGCGGCACCGGTTTTTTCGGACGCCAACTTCCAGAAAAGAAGCTATTAAAACTTCGGCGTCTCTTTCAAGATGTCCATACCTCGGCAGACTCAGATATTCAAAAGAGAATTGACCCGATAAAATACCTCACCACCACGCTTGTTACTCATCTTGGTCGACCGCCTCGCACGATCGCTGGCATTAGAAACCCGCAGGGCCACACCAGAGTTTTCCAAAAAGCCCGCGCCTTTATTCATGAAAACCTTGACAGCGCATTGACGGTAGAAATGATTGCGCATGCCGCAGCAACCTCGACACGCACACTACATCGTGCGTTCATACTCCTACTTGGTGAAACCCCTTATGCGTATGTCCAGAAATTACGCCTTCATCGGATCCGTCATGAGTTGATCTCTAATGCAGAGCTCACGTCAACACTAGCCAGCATAACGAACCGCTGGGGGCTTAGCGAGTTAGGCCGCTCTTCGGGGTGGTATCGAGATCTCTTCGGTGAACTACCATCTGAAACGCGAAAGAAACTACGATCAATCGACTAGTTTTCAATGCTTTGAAATATACAAATGGCAGAAAGTGCATAGCCTGGCAAGCTAGGAGCAAGATACTATGGTTAAGTCCAATGTAACAAAAACTTAACTGGGGAAGGTATGAAGCTCACACTAGCACTTCGAGGTACATATATATTAGCCTTAGCTGCTCTACTTACATCGACGGTTTTTGCAGAACCCATTGCCATGGCAGATTCGAAGTTGTATGGCACCGAAAAAATACAAACACCAATCGGAATAATAAATCTGATTGATACCTATTTTGACAATGACGCTTCAAAACGCCTGTTTGACGAAATGGACTACCAGCGCGCTGCGCAGGCTTATATCTGGAGCATGCCGCTGGTAAGTTCAGCCATCTGGCGCGACAGGCAAAACAAGGCATTTGGTGTTAAAAACCCCACCGACTTCGTCGTGTTGGATACGGTAAAGCAGAAAAGCGGCATACTTACGCCCAATCTGACCACGCCCTATATTTTCAACTTCAGTACTCTGAAGAGCGGCCCGATACAAATTGATTATCCAGCAGGTGAAACCGCTGGTGGCGTGCTTGATTTTTGGCAGCGCCCGGTCGTTGATCTTGGTCTTACGGGCCCAGACAAGGGCAAAGGCGCTACCTATATCGTGGTCGGCCCGGAAGATGACCCATCCAAATACAAAAAAGATGGCGTTTACGTTGTGCAAAGTGCGACCAACAACATTCTTGTTGCACTACGCCTACTTAGCCAGGATGCAGATTATTACGGAAAATTTACTTCTGAATACCGCATGGGTAGTGTCGGTAAGGAACTTAAGCCTAGTCACTTCATTAAGAATAAAGACGTAAAGTGGCTGGCAACGCCACCACGTGATATCGAATACTGGCAAACACTTTCGGACATCATCCAAGATGAACCGGTCCGCGAGATCGACAAAGGCTGGATGGCTATGGTTGCCCCACTTGGTATTGTGAAAGGCAAATCATTCCAACCCGATGACCGCCTAAAAAAGATACTTCTTAACGGCATGAAGATGGGTGTGTCAATGGCCATTTATTTTGACCCACTTTTGGCCAATAAAATTGACCCACCCCTAAGCCCTATTCGGGCATTTTTTGTCTTAAACGGTAGCTCTCTCCTCCCAGCATGAATACGTTGGAATGATGGATGATGCGGTCGATGATGGGGATGGCCACGTTATCGTGATGGAAGAACGCCCCCCAGTCAGCGAACCCCTTGTTAGTAGTCAAGATAATCGACCGGTACTCATACAGGGTATTGACCAACTGGAACAGGTTGAAACGGGCCTGCGGTGTCATGGGTAGGTAGCCCAGCTCGTCGATTACCAGCAGGTCGAATTTGGCCAACTGATTGATGCGTTTTTTCAGTTCCCCCTTCATCTCGGCCAACTCCAAGTCCTCGACCAAATCCAAGGCAGTGCGAAACAACACCTTGTAGCCACTGGCCACGGCCTTGTGGCCAATGCCAATGGCCAGGTGGGTCTTGCCAACGCCGGGAGGGCCAATGAATATGATGTTCTCTCGATTGTCAATGAAGCTGAAATCCAGCAATGTGTTGACTTGGCGCTTGCTGATCGTCGTCTGGTGACGGTAATCAAACCCCTCCAGGTATTTGCCGGTAGGCAGTCCCGATGCACGGCGGTGCCGTTCAATACGTGTGCTTGCACGCTCGGCCAGTTCGTGCTCGGCTAGCAGGTGGGCAAAGTCCAGGTAGGATAGTTCTCCCGCCTCGGCCCGGGCGACCAGATCCACTAGGTTGTGGCCAATCGCATTCAGGCGCAGGGCACGATACTGGGTGCGGGCTATCTCAAGCGCACTCATGGTCCACCTCCTGGCCACCCGGTTGGCCAACCTGGGCGTAGACGGTCAGATCCAGCGGCTCAGCCCCATCCGCTCTGGACTCCCACAATGCGCCAGTGCGCCCACGGGCATGTGCCGATGCACTGGCTTGCAGATAACGCTCCAGCTGTGTGGCCGTCATACTTGGCCGACGAGCTAGTGCGGCAATCAGCCCGGCGTCTGTCTTCGCGTATACGCGAAGCATCTTGCAGACAGCCACCAACTGGTCTTTATAGATCCGTGGCGATGTATGCTTCAGGGTCGCGCACAGGGCCTGAGCATCCGGCGATGGAATCAGGGTGGCAATCTCCTGCTCCAAGTCAGTGATGCGTTGTGCATGGTCGCGGTAATGGTGATTGTTCTTGGCGATTTGTCCGCGCCCGACGCATAGGGTATGGGTGGCGATCACAGAACCAGATTCCAGGTCTGTAATAACTAGGCCACCATCTTGCTCGACCACGCCCACATAGGCCCGCTGCCAGGCCAGCGGGACAGAATATTTGTTGGACTGCCACGAGATCAGCCCCGTCTTGTCTGCCCGGCGGCGCTGCCAGACAGCCGACTGGGTGGTCAAGTCAAATGATGGGTTGTAAGGGCGCAAATGCTTGCGCTCTTCCTTCTCAAAAAGTTCACGCGGAATCTGTCCTGTGGTGCCATGCAGCCGGGCATTGGCTACGTCCTCCAACCATTGGGCGAGGTGTTCGCGCAGCGCCTGCTCGCTGGCAAACTCCTCGCCATATAGGCAGTCCGTCTTGACGTACTTGACGCCTGCCTCGACCTTGCCCTTGCTCTCGGGGTCATAGCCCTCGCAGGCATGGATACGAAACCGGGCATGGGTGGCGTATTCATAGAAACGCGCGTTGACAGTCAGTTCGCGGTAGCGCTCGTCGATAACCACCAGCTTGGTCTGATCATAGATGCACTCCTCTGGTACCCCGCCAAAGTAGCGCATCGCTTGGTCATGCAGTTCGATGAAGGCTGCTGTATCGAGCGCCTTGAACGCCAGCCCCACATACAGCAGCCGTGAATACGACAGGACAAACACTACAAAGTGCACCGTGCGTGCCTGGCCGCCAATCAGCACCTCGCGCAGTTCACCCGGGTCCACCTGGCACTGCACGCCAGGCACCGTCTGTAAAACCGGCTCGTAATAGCGCAGTTGCCCGCAGGCGACCTGTTGCTTCAGGTCCTGTACATAACGCCGGATGCTGCGATCTGATACAGCCAAATCGCCAACCTTCGCGCGCAGGCGTCGGGCAAGCTTCACTGCCGTGAGCTTCGGATAACGCTTCAGTTCAATGGCCAGGTAATCCCGGTAGGTATCGAGCGATTTGCTGCGTGACTGATAGGCTTGCTTGTCACTGATCTGCGTCTCGTCCATCTGCAGGTACTTACGCACCGTGTTGCGCGAGATCCCCAGCTCGGCGCTGATGGCCCGTATCGACATCCCGTGACCCTGATCGTACATCCCTTTTATCTTGTGAATCACAACCCACTCCTTCATCTGTGCGCTCCTTCCTACCTGCCATTGCGGGGTCGGAACGCTATACGGTTTGTGGCCTCATGGCCACCCGGGAGGTGGGTCAAAATTATTGGCCATTAGTGGGTCATTTTATTTGGCCATTAACAGGTGAGCTGATGGCGCGTAACCTTCAGATCAATCCCCGCTATACAGAGCCTTACTGGCCAGGTACTTCCTGGTATGACAGCGTCGACTTTGTGATTTCTCAAGAAACCGCCAATATCCAGCAGATTGACGAGCGTATCACGTGGTTCTATGAGGCTGTAGCGACCAGTAAAGGCATGGTCAACCCACAACCGGGCGAAGGTCAGGTCTATATGACCACCAAGCGTGATAGCGACGGTAATATGTTGCGCGCCGACCGGACCTATAAGTTACACGTTCCGGCCAAAGTGCCTGTGGGCCAGTTCTGGTCACTGACGCTTTATAGCGAGAACACCCGCACCACCTATGACAACGGTGGCACGCAGCAGCCTCGTGACGCAAGCATCGACAGTCGTATGAAAGATCTGAAACGTAACCAGGACGGTAGTATTGACATTTTCATCGGCCCCGAAGCTCAAGCGGGTCAGGAAGCGAACCACCTAAAAACGGTTGCTGGCGACGGCTGGTTTGTCTATTTCCGTCTTTATGCACCGGAGCAGCCTTTCTTCGACAAGTCGTTCAAGCTCGCTGATTTTGAATTAGTCAAGTAAAGCAGCTAAGAGGGCGCACCCACTGTGGCTGCGCCCCTACCGATTTCAAATCACAACAATACTTAATACAGCCGTCAAGAAAGGCACTTATATGAGCTCTCGAAAACTCCTACTATCATCTTTGAGTGCGCTAGCCGTCTCGCTCGGATCCATCAGCACAGCGAATGCCAATCAAGCGCACTATAATGCGCTTGCAAATCTTCCCTTCGAGCACAATCGTCCCACAGCTGAAACGGCAAAGACTCTAATGGATACGCTCGCGTTTCAGCAGGCGACACAGGCCTATATTTGGGCGCTGCCGCTGATTAACACGCTAGGCATGAAGTATGGTTCAGAAGCAACATTTGGCGCTGGCTATAGCGTACTTCCAATCTGGAAGCAGCGACTAGACCCCAAGACATTGGTGACGACGCCGAACTCCGATGTGCTTTACGCCATGAGCTATGTCGACATGAGTGAAACCGGTCCCATCGTTCTGGATGCGCCACCTAACCTTCAGGGTATTTTGCTTGATTTCTGGCAGCGCCCTATACCCGTTGACGGTGGCAAGTACCTTGGCGACATCGGCTTACCAGGCCCCGATCAGGGCAAAGGCGGTAAGTTCCTGGTGCTGCCTCCCGATTACAAGGGTGATATACCCGATGGGTACTACGTCTATCGTTCCAGCACCTACAACATTTTTGTTTTCCTGCGCGGATTCTATGAAGACCCGAATAACCTTAAGCCAGCTGTCGAGCATCTCGAAAAGACCAAGATCTACCCGCTGAATCTGGCAGAGGCCGAGCGCAAGCCAATGACGTTCCCGGATGCTTCCGGTGTTCCCGTGAACATGCTGCCGCGTTCAAGTGTAGAGGCCTTTGAACAGCTAAAATGGCTAGTCGATAAGGAAGGCGAGCATCTGGCTGGTCCAGACGGTCTGGGTATTCTTGCCAACGTCGGGCTGATTGCCGGGGTCTCTTTCAAGCCGGATGCGGAAAAGCGCGCCATGCTTGATGCGGCTGCGAAAACTGGCTACAAGACAAGCCGGGTTATAGGTCTGGATATCCGCGGCATCGGCTCTGATCGCCATCTTGCCGTTTGGCCTGATCGTCAGTGGATCAACCCATTCAACAACATCATATTCGCTGACACCAAGTCGCCGCTTGATTTCAGCTTTCGCAGTAAGACACATGGTTTCACGGCCATAGAGGCGCGCGCCTGGTACTTCACGAACTATTACTCCTTTAGCCCCGGAATGTTGTCGCAAATACCAGGGAAAGGGGCTGCCTACCAGATTACTTTTGAGGATGGAGACGGGGCGTCGCTACTTGGTAGCACTTCCTATAAACTCACCTTGCCGCCTAATGTCCCAGCCAAGATGTTCTGGTCGGTGACACTCTACGAGGCTGAGAACGCATCGGGTCTGGCAACAGACGCGCGTCGCTTCCCATCGCTAGGTTCACGTGACAAACCTGTTCAAAACGCCGATGGGTCGACTGATCTGGTCGCGGTAGGGACACCGGTTACCCGATGCCCCCCGCACAGATCCGTACGTGCAGAATTACCGCATACGGCTCCTGCCTTGGGTTGTGACGTCAAAACGAACCGAGGGATAGGGATGCTTCGGAACTTGCCGCGGGTACAGCAGGTAACGGCGAGCGATCGTTTTCAGCCTCTCCCACGTCATTCGATGCCGCTGACTTCGGCGCCTGAGCGCATGTAGCCAGTGACGACAAACTTCTTGGTAGAACTGATCCAGTCGCTTTTCATTACCGGGCACATTGAAGTAAGCAAAGTAGCCGCGCACCACTTGCCCAAGCCATTTACCCATCACGGGGACGGGCTCATGGCGACGGCGCAGCAATGTCTGGCCTACTGCTTTCAGCGTGGCACGCATTCGCTTCTTGACAGTGAGGCGTTTGACCTCGAAGAAGCCCTTCTTGTTCTTACCACAGATGTGAGTAAAACCAAGAAAGTCAAACGTCTTGGGTTTGCCTTCACCGTGCTTGAGACAGTCTTCGGCGGCGTACCGCCCAAACCGTATCAATCGGGTTTTGGCAACATTCAGTTCCAGTCCGAACTGACCAAGGCGTTTTGCGAGTGCCTTCAGGAACTGCCGGGCTTCTGACTCGTAAGCGAAACCCATCACGCTGTCGTCCGCGTAGCGCACAACGATGACTTCACCCTTGGCAATCCGCCTGCGCCATTGTGCAACCCAGAGGTCATACACATAGTGCAGGTAAATGTTTGCCAATACGGGTGATATGACAGCCCCTTGGGGGCATCCGCGTTCAGATGGAATGCGGCGACCCTCTTCAAATACACCTGCCACAAGCCATTTGCGAATCAGTCTCAAAAGACGACGGTCCGCAATCCGATGCTCAAGGAAACGCATCATCCATTCATGATCAATCATGTCGAAGAATGCACGGATATCCGCATCCAGCACCCACCTTATCTGACGTGTGTCAATGGCCATTTATTTTGACCCACTTTTGGCCAATAAAATTGACCCACCCCTAAGCCCTATTCGGGCATTTTTTGTCTTAAACGGTAGCTCTCTCCTCCCAGCATGAATACGTTGGAATGATGGATGATGCGGTCGATGATGGGGATGGCCACGTTATCGTGATGGAAGAACGCCCCCCAGTCAGCGAACCCCTTGTTAGTAGTCAAGATAATCGACCGGTACTCATACAGGGTATTGACCAACTGGAACAGGTTGAAACGGGCCTGCGGTGTCATGGGTAGGTAGCCCAGCTCGTCGATTACCAGCAGGTCGAATTTGGCCAACTGATTGATGCGTTTTTTCAGTTCCCCCTTCATCTCGGCCAACTCCAAGTCCTCGACCAAATCCAAGGCAGTGCGAAACAACACCTTGTAGCCACTGGCCACGGCCTTGTGGCCAATGCCAATGGCCAGGTGGGTCTTGCCAACGCCGGGAGGGCCAATGAATATGATGTTCTCTCGATTGTCAATGAAGCTGAAATCCAGCAATGTGTTGACTTGGCGCTTGCTGATCGTCGTCTGGTGACGGTAATCAAACCCCTCCAGGTATTTGCCGGTAGGCAGTCCCGATGCACGGCGGTGCCGTTCAATACGTGTGCTTGCACGCTCGGCCAGTTCGTGCTCGGCTAGCAGGTGGGCAAAGTCCAGGTAGGATAGTTCTCCCGCCTCGGCCCGGGCGACCAGATCCACTAGGTTGTGGCCAATCGCATTCAGGCGCAGGGCACGATACTGGGTGCGGGCTATCTCAAGCGCACTCATGGTCCACCTCCTGGCCACCCGGTTGGCCAACCTGGGCGTAGACGGTCAGATCCAGCGGCTCAGCCCCATCCGCTCTGGACTCCCACAATGCGCCAGTGCGCCCACGGGCATGTGCCGATGCACTGGCTTGCAGATAACGCTCCAGCTGTGTGGCCGTCATACTTGGCCGACGAGCTAGTGCGGCAATCAGCCCGGCGTCTGTCTTCGCGTATACGCGAAGCATCTTGCAGACAGCCACCAACTGGTCTTTATAGATCCGTGGCGATGTATGCTTCAGGGTCGCGCACAGGGCCTGAGCATCCGGCGATGGAATCAGGGTGGCAATCTCCTGCTCCAAGTCAGTGATGCGTTGTGCATGGTCGCGGTAATGGTGATTGTTCTTGGCGATTTGTCCGCGCCCGACGCATAGGGTATGGGTGGCGATCACAGAACCAGATTCCAGGTCTGTAATAACTAGGCCACCATCTTGCTCGACCACGCCCACATAGGCCCGCTGCCAGGCCAGCGGGACAGAATATTTGTTGGACTGCCACGAGATCAGCCCCGTCTTGTCTGCCCGGCGGCGCTGCCAGACAGCCGACTGGGTGGTCAAGTCAAATGATGGGTTGTAAGGGCGCAAATGCTTGCGCTCTTCCTTCTCAAAAAGTTCACGCGGAATCTGTCCTGTGGTGCCATGCAGCCGGGCATTGGCTACGTCCTCCAACCATTGGGCGAGGTGTTCGCGCAGCGCCTGCTCGCTGGCAAACTCCTCGCCATATAGGCAGTCCGTCTTGACGTACTTGACGCCTGCCTCGACCTTGCCCTTGCTCTCGGGGTCATAGCCCTCGCAGGCATGGATACGAAACCGGGCATGGGTGGCGTATTCATAGAAACGCGCGTTGACAGTCAGTTCGCGGTAGCGCTCGTCGATAACCACCAGCTTGGTCTGATCATAGATGCACTCCTCTGGTACCCCGCCAAAGTAGCGCATCGCTTGGTCATGCAGTTCGATGAAGGCTGCTGTATCGAGCGCCTTGAACGCCAGCCCCACATACAGCAGCCGTGAATACGACAGGACAAACACTACAAAGTGCACCGTGCGTGCCTGGCCGCCAATCAGCACCTCGCGCAGTTCACCCGGGTCCACCTGGCACTGCACGCCAGGCACCGTCTGTAAAACCGGCTCGTAATAGCGCAGTTGCCCGCAGGCGACCTGTTGCTTCAGGTCCTGTACATAACGCCGGATGCTGCGATCTGATACAGCCAAATCGCCAACCTTCGCGCGCAGGCGTCGGGCAAGCTTCACTGCCGTGAGCTTCGGATAACGCTTCAGTTCAATGGCCAGGTAATCCCGGTAGGTATCGAGCGATTTGCTGCGTGACTGATAGGCTTGCTTGTCACTGATCTGCGTCTCGTCCATCTGCAGGTACTTACGCACCGTGTTGCGCGAGATCCCCAGCTCGGCGCTGATGGCCCGTATCGACATCCCGTGACCCTGATCGTACATCCCTTTTATCTTGTGAATCACAACCCACTCCTTCATCTGTGCGCTCCTTCCTACCTGCCATTGCGGGGTCGGAACGCTATACGGTTTGTGGCCTCATGGCCACCCGGGAGGTGGGTCAAAATTATTGGCCATTAGTGGGTCATTTTATTTGGCCATTAACACGTGTCTGTAGTCCAACCGTCAGTGCATCCAAGGCGTCGTGCTGGCCCTTGCCTTGCCTGAATCCATAAGAGAACCCCAGAAAGTCCTGCTCGTAAATTGCATTCAGCAGCTGAGTTACCGCATGCTGAACCAGCCGATCTTCCAGAGCTGCGATCCCAAGCGGTCGTTGACTACCATCCGCTTTGGGAATGTAAACTCGCCGGGAAGCTGTTGCCCGATACCGTCCAGCATGAATTTCATCGTGCAGTTCGGGTAGTCGAGTGGACAGCCCCCGCTCATACTCTGCCCACGTCATCCGATCAATACCTGTCGCGGCATTCCTGTTGAGGGCATAGAAGCTCTCGTACAGTCGTTCCTCGGTCAGGTGATGCATCAGTGACGTGAACCGGACACGCTTATCCCTGCGTGCCGCTTGACGTATGCCCTCCAGAGACATCGACGCACTTACCCGGCTCTGAGTCCGGCGTGCGGGTTCCTGGCTGACATTTCCCTTGGCTACTCCCCTTTTCTCCACCGCCTCCGCAGGTTTCCCTTTGTTCGGCAGCTTCTTCGATACTACGGGAGTATCCGACTTCTCACCAACGTAGACGGCAGGATTACGGTTTATGACCTTGCCTGCCCCGTCCGGGGCCACATGATCGGACATTGATGAGACCTCCCAGTTTCCGTGTGAGTGACTTCCCAGCGTGCTCAGGGTCTGCGACCGCGCGGGACGTGAGCATGGCTTGCACTTGTCGTCATGTTCACTGTGGCCTTCCGCTTCGCTTAACAGCGTCGGCGTCCCGGATTTATGATTTCGCGGCTCGATGGCTGGCCCGCAGGTTTCCCCTGTCAACACTTCACCGACCACCTCGCGATGGGCGGCGCATGACTCGGGGTTAGGATGATGTGCCATTCTTTCCTATATCGGACTTTCACCGACTATCAACTCACCAGCTTTGACTGGCGTACTAAACGCTCCATTTTTCCCATGATTGTTCGCGCCCGCTCTGTGGGGCATCGTATCGGTTCTGCAAGCAAACAGGAGAACCGAGGATGTCGACGAGTCGAGGACCAGGGCAGGCCTGGTGGGAAATGCACCTTGACGCGATAGCGCGCGAGGGCATTGGCGCCACGGCCTACGCGCAGCGTGAGGGGTTGCCGGTCTCAAGCCTGTATTATTGGCGCCGGCGCCTCAAAGCCCTGGAGCGGAAGGCTCAGGTGCCCGTCAAGGCGGTGGCTGCGCCGGTTGCGCGCCAGTTTGTGCCGGTCAGCGTGGGTCCGCTCGCCGCTGTCGATCACCCTGTCGCGGCGGATCGCCATGTACTGGTGCTGGGCGCTGGCCTGCGTCTGGAGCTGTCCGGCTTGCCCAGCCCGCAGTGGCTGGCGCAGGTGCGTCAGGCGCTGACTGAGCAGGTGCATTGATGCACCCGGGAGTGGCGATTGGGCAGGTCTACTTGTGCTGCGTGCCGGTGGACTTTCGCAAGCAGATCGACGGGCTGGCCGCGCTGGTGCAAAGCGAGCTGGAACTGGATGTCTTCGGCGATACGTTATTCGTGTTCGTGAATCGCCAGCGCAACCGCATCAAGATTCTGTATTGGCATCGCAACGGCTTTTGCCTTTGGCAGAAGCGGCTGGAGAAAGAGCGCTTTGCCTGGCCCGCGCCAGGCGCGCAAGCGACCGTGACACTCACCCCCAAAGAGTTGGAGTGGCTGTTGGAAGGGTTTGATTTATGGACGAATTATCCTCATAAAACACTGAAATATCAGTCAGTTATGTGATAATTCTGGTATAATTATGCATGTCTGATCGCCCTGCAGCCACCCCATCCTTCCCCCCTGAGCTCAGCCCCGAAATCGGCGCTGTGCCGACCTCGGTTGAAGCCTTCCAGGCGGCATTGAAAGCCGAGCGCGAAAAGACGCTGGCCGAGTTACGGGCCACGCTGCAGGCGCAGAACGAAACCCACCTTCACGCCTTGCGTTCGGCGATGCAATCCGAGTTCGAGAGGAAACTGCAAGAAGGGATTGCCGCCGGCGTCGCCACAGGGGTCGCCGAGGCGGTGCAACGCATCCTTGAGCAATGGCGCTTGGCCCGGCATCAGGTGTTCGGCCCCAGTAGCGAGTCGCACCAGGGCGAGCTGTTTAACGAAGTGGAAGCCTTGGCCGAGCAGGCCGCTGATCTCGAAGACGCACACGAGGGCGCGCCCGCGCACAACACGCCTCGCCCCAAGCGCGGTCATCGCCGCGCTTTGCCGCCCGAGCTGCCCCGCGTCGAGTTCCTGGTCGATGTCCCCGAAGCAGAACGCCAATGCGCCTGCGGCACCCCCATGGTGCGTATCGGCGAAGACGTGAGTGAACAGCTGGACATCGTGCCGATGCAAATCCGCGTGATCCGCACGGTGCGCCCGCGCTACGCCTGCCCCAAGGGCGATCAGGCACCGGTACAGCAGCCGGCACCGGCGCAGGTCCTGCCGCGCAGCAACTTCAGCGCCGGGTTCCTGGCGATGATGGCGGTGGTGAAGTATGTCGACGGCCTGCCTCTGGCGCGCTTCGAGAAGGTGATGGCCCGCCACCAGGTGGACGTCCCACGCCAGAGCATGACGCGGGCCATGATCAGGCTCGCCCAGGCCTTGCAGCCGCTGCACAATCTGGCCCGCGACACCTTGCTGGATGCGCCCGTCATCCACATGGATGAAACCACGGTTCAAGTGTTGAAAGAACCAGGGCGAAGTCCGACCTCTAAAAGTTATATGTGGGTGCAGCGCGGCGGGCCGCCGGGGCGCACGGTGGTGTTGTTTGATTACGAGGCGAGCCGTTCGGGGCAGATACCGGTACGCCTGCTCGAAGGCTGGCAGGGTTACCTGATGACCGACGGGTACGAAGGCTACGCGCCGGTGGCGCGCCTGCCCGGTGTGGAGCACCTGGCGTGCGCAGCCCATGCTCGGCGCAAGTTCGTCGAAGCCAAACGGGTCAGCCCCAAAGGCAAGAGTGCCCGCGCAGACCACGCGCTGGATCTGTTCGCCCGGCTGTATCGTATCGAGGCCAAGCTGAAAACAGCGAGCGATGCGCAGCGCTTCGAGGCGCGCCAGACCCACAGCCTGCCGATCCTGCAAAAGCTGCGTGCATGGTTGGATGAAACCCTGCCGGGGGTCACGCCCAGGAGCAAGCTGGGCGAAGCGTTGGGATATCTGCACAAGGTCTGGCCGCGCCTGATCCGCTATACCGAGTGCGGCGATTTGCCCATCGATAACAACCCCGCAGAAAACGCCATCAGGCCGTTTGTGATTGGCAGAAAAGCGTGGATTTTTGCGGATACCCCGGCGGGTGCACACGCCAGCGCGGTACTGTATTCGCTGCTGGAAACGGCCAAGGCCAACGGGCGCGAGCCCTATGCGTGGCTGCGCTTTGTGCTGGAACACCTGCCGATGGCCCAAACAGTGGACGAAATCGAGGCGCTGTTGCCGTGGAATACTCATGACCAAGATTTAGCCATGAATCTCGCCGCCTGGGAATAATGGGGGAGATGCACCGCTTACACTGATCTGTATATCGGCCCGAAAGCGCCAGCAGGCAAAGAAGCTAACTGGCTGGCCACCGCGCCGGAACGAGGGTTCTTTGCAATTCTGCGATTGTATGGCCCAGAAGAAGCGGCCATCAATTACAGCTGGAAGCCAGGCGACCTAGAAAAGATTCGCTAATACGCTCAAAAGGTTGCGCCGCATTAATTTTCCTGCTCATAGGCGACGCAGCCTCGCTACCCTGTCTGCTAAGCAGGGATATCACATGATTATGAATCTACGCCCATTGTATGTTGCGGCGATTACAGCGCTAACCCTGTTGTCGCTACCCGCAACCGCCCAGGTCAGCAAGGCTGAACTAGAAACCATTTCAATGTCGGATCGCGTCAACACAGCCATCGACGAATTGAGATTTTTCGACGGTGTTCCCTCTGATACAACCATCGACAAGCTCTATGGCACCCAGACGCGTTCGTTATTGCAGACCAGCCAAACATTCCCGACTGTAGGTAGCTAGGACAAGGGCCTGGAAAAGAATGCTGATGGTTCTTATGACGTTTACTTCGAAACCTATGGCGCCGCAGGGCAAAGAAGGCAATTGGCTGGAGTGAAGTGGCCCCGGCAAGCCTGTCGGCATCAACCTTCATATTGGTCAGCGCCCCATTGCCGCGTTTGGCAGCTCTGACGGTGATGTGCAAATGTTGCAATGGGCGACGGCAGGCAAAAGGGCGCGATTGGGTGCAATCGTTCATCATACTGATGCTGAACGTGAATATGCCTACGACCGCAAGTCTTCATTTGGGCGACTTGATAAGGCGCTTGATGAGGCGTCGGCCAATCCCTGGCTCATCATTGATATGAAGAAGGACTGGAAAACTGTCTTTCCTTCTACAAAATAAATCTCAAGGAACAAGATGGCAATTCATAACGTCAGGCGCTTACGGGTCAGTTTGCACTGCACCAAGATATCAGTCATGTGTAGTACTGCACTTGCTTTTTTTGCGTCGAACCCAGCGTATACCGCTGATCTTCCCTCCACTGTTGTCCCGTCCAGTAGCCACACGTCAGCATCCGATTGGAAGTTTCAGTTAGGTCTTTACGGCTGGGCCACAGCATTAAATGGCGATGTTGGGGTACGCAATCTGCCCAACGCATCAATCAACGTGCCATTTTCAAAAGTACTACGCAATCTCGACGGAGCACTAATGGGGTCACTGATTGCTAATAATGGTAAGTGGTTGGTTCTGGGAGACGTGGTAGCCGCCAAACTTTCCCATTCGCGAGCATTTAATACGGCTTATGGAAGTTCTGTCGGTGCCGACCTTAACCAGACTGTTGTAACAGGCGCACTAGGGTACATACTGCCAACCAGTCGTGTTGATACTGACTTCGCTATTACAGGTGGGCTACGCTACACGAGCGTCAAAAGCTCTATGCAATTTGACTCATCGAAGCCTCTGCCTTCAGTGCCGACAAGCCAGCGAAAATCGTGGATTGATCCTACTATCGGTGTCTTTGCACAGCGGTCTATTAACGAAAAGCTTTATGTGAACGCCATTGTCGATATCGGAGGCTTTGGTGTTGGCTCGAAGCTGTCAAGTTCCGGTTATCTGGGCCTTGGTTACCTGTGGACCAATAGTTTCTCAACATCTATAGGGTATCGCTATTTGTATGAGAACTATAAAAGCAGCGGATCAGGCAAAGATGCATTCCGGTACAAGACAACCATACATGGTCCAACGATAGCGGCAATGTGGCGCTTTTGATCTACCTCTAGCGTATACTTCAGCATGTTATGTTTCATGCAATCGAGAATTCTGATACGCAAGAAGAGAGAACAGCGACGTTCCGCACGCCAAAACGGATACAGAGAAAGGGCAACTGCACCGCTTGCTGCAATGCTAGGCATAAAGCCAAAAACGCTCAAATGAGCGCCTACTTTTGCTTTATGCGAAGGATTGCATGGAAACCCGCTTTAGCCGGTTATGAATCCCCCCGGGTTTCGCGGAGGCTGTTTAGTTAAAGTAAAACAGGCTCTGCAGCCTGGACTGCGTGTTGTTGATAGTACCTCTGCTCGGCTTCTGCTGGCGGGATGTCGCCAATTCAACGGCTGCCTTGGTTTTCCAGGGGCCACGCTTGTGGATCACCTCAGCCTTGTACAGGCCATTGATAGTCTCCGCCAGTGCATTGTCATAGGCATCGCCTGTAGCACCCACCGAAGGACTGATCCCTGCCTCACCCAGCCGCTCTGAATACCTGATCGAGACGTACTGCGAACCGCGATCCGAATGGTGAATGAGACCGCTGGCCGGATCTGGTCGGCGGTCATAGATCGCTTGCTCCAGGGCATCGAGCACGAAGTCTGTGGTCATCCGCGAACTGGTGCGCCAGCCGACGATACGTTTGGCATAGGCATCAATCACAAAAGCTACATACAGCCACCCCTGCCAGGTGGACACATAGGTGAAGTCGGCTACCCAGAGACGGTTGGGGCGATCGGCATGGAAGGCCCGCAGCACCAGATCGCGTGGACAGGGCTTGGCGGGATCGGGAATCGTTGTGCGTATCCGTTTGCCACGGCGCACGCCCTCAATGCCCAGACGGCCCATGAGTCGCTCCACGGTGCAGCGGGCAATGGGCAGGTTCTCCCGATGCATCTGTCGCCAAACCTTGCGCGCACCATAGACCTGGAAGTTCTGATCCCAGACCCGTCGTATGTCAACCATCTGCTGTTCGTCCTGTTTGGCCCGGTTGCTGCACAGCGCCGGGTTGCGGCACCGGGCGGCATGAAGCCTGTAGGCTGATGGGGCGACCTGCAACACCTTACAGATCGGCTCGACCCCGTACAGCTCCCGATGCTGATCGATATAAGCGTTTATTTCTTCAGTTCGCGGTCGAGCGCCGCCTGGGCGAAAAAAGCACTGGCCGTCTTCAGTATCTCGTTGGCTCGGCGCAGTTCCTTGACCTCGCGCTCCAAGGCCTTGACGCGCTCTCGTTCCTCGCTAGTGACCCCAGGGCGAGTGCCGTTGTCAGTCTCGGTGCGTTTGACCCAGGTAAGCAGCGTTGATTGATTGCAGCCGATCTTGGGCGCAATTGAGCCTACCGCTGCCCACAGGGATGGATATTCGTCGCGGTGCTCTTGCACCAGCCGCACGGCGCGTTCGCGCACTTCAGGGGAAAAAGATGATTGATTTGCCATAGATCCATTCTCTCAAAGTTCGGAGCCTCCTCAAAACCCGGGGGGATTCACTGCGCGAGCGTCATCGCTTATATCGTCAGGCACAAGCAAACCACCCTGCTCGTTGGTCTGGCTGCACCAGGAACTGGGAGCCAGTTGGCGACGTCTGGCTCAATCCAGAGAAAGAGGCCGAACTGATTTATCCTGAAAGAGATTTAGAGGCCGCATGATTCATGTTCCAACTACCTTGACAGACTCCGACATCAAGGGGTTCACATGGAATCACAGTAAGGTTCCGACCAGGGCCGTCTTGACGGTTTATTCTGATGTTGCCTACGACTCAAGCGTGACGTTCCAGGGCAATAACTCGTCCACCCGATTCACTGGGTGATCGGCGATCACGGTCAAGACATGGGTCAGGTACGCTTGCGGATTAACACCGTTTAACTTGGCAGTGCCCAGCAAACTGTACATGGTCGCGGCGCGTTCGCCGCCAGCGTCTGAGCCCAGAAATAGGTAATTCTTTCTGCCCAAGGCCACACCGCGTAGCGCCCGCTCGGCCGTGTTGTTATCGATCTCGATACGGCCATCGCCCAGGTAGTGAAGAGGCCCCAAGAATTCGGACGGAGGCGTAAGCTCTGATCATTGAGGATAAGACAATGAGTCAGAAACGCAAACAGTACAGCGCTGAGTTCAAGGCGAAGGTGGCCATGCAGGCGCTGCGTGAAGAGCTGACAGTGGCGCAGCTCGCCCAGAAGTACGGCATCCATCCTACGATGATCAGCTACTGGAAGAAACAACTCGCCGAACACGCCGCCGAGATTTTCGCGCACGGCACACAGCACGACGACACGGCACAGACCATCGCTGAACTTTACCGTCAAATCGGACAGCTGAAGGTGGAGAACGATTTTTTGGCCAGCAGGCCCGGCATCATTCCCTTTGCATCAGTGCCTTCGACCTGAGCGCTTGCCAAGTCTGTGAATCCCTTGTAATCGTCAGCGGGGCTATTCAAGGTACCTCCACTTCACGAAGGGTCGGGTTCGAATTACGCAGTGGACCTGCCTGGGCGCCAGTCGGCTTTGCGGCTCACGCATCGGGACGCCTTTCGGAGAAGAAGCACTCAGGCAAGATGGCCGGCGCGATGTAGTTGATGTCTTCGACCAACACACCACAGGCGTGGAAGCCGTCGCGCCAATGCCGGACAACATCGACGAGTCGATCGATCTCCCCGCGCGCCTCTTCCGCCGACAAGCCGAAACGCCCCGCCTGCGACAAGAGGTTGTAGATGCTGGCCGTGCGACCGTAGTCGCCGACGGTCAAGGCCAGGTCGCGCCTCTCCAAGCTAACCACAGGTGCGGGCACGAGGTCATATGCTGGAGAAAGCCGCCATCCCTTCTGCCTGCGCAGTAGAGCGTGGTTGCGCGGATGATCATCGTTGTTGGTCACTGCGGCGTTGAAGACCATCCGCCTGAATAGTTCGGCGCAGTCGGCTTCCGGCTTGTCGGACCAGCGGCGCAAGTTGTCGGCCATCAGCGGGTAGGACCAACGCTCCCGGTCCAGGTGGCTATCGCCGCAGTCGAGCACGGTTAGGCCACTGACTAGACCGAAGCGCAGGTAGCCCTTGTCGGTGTAATCGCGATCGAAGCGCTGCAACATCAGCACATCGCTCTCGCCGACGGACTGGAGCCGCGCCTGTGTGACGTTCAGGCCGCATCTCCGGGCCAGGTCGAGCGTCGCGAACTCGACGCGCTGCAGATTGAAGCGGTCGTCTCTGGCTGGAAACTTGCCGAGCCAGAGACTTTGCGCATCCTCAATCGTGGCCTTCGGCCGCGCACCACCCATGCTGGTGCCAAGATCGAGCTGTTCGAGCAGATGGGCAGCCACCGGGCGCCCATCTTCGATCGCCTGTGCGGCCGCAATCAGCTCGGCCAGGTGATGCGTGCGGTTGTACTGGCGCTTGGGCGCGGGCGGTTCTGCCTTGAGCCCAAAGCTCAGGTACCCTGCCCCGTCTTGCGGTCCATGTAGCAGATAGTCAATTTCCTGGAGGTCGGCGGCGCTGCGCTCGAGCTTGTGCTCGATCACGCGACGTCCCCAGGCATCGGGGCCGGCGTCTCGAACTGCACCGGGGATGCCCTTGAGCTGGGTGAACTCGAAGACTTCCTTGGCAAGAGGCAAGTGAAACGGATCGAGTGCGACCGCCTCCTGGCGCCGAAGGTAGCGGTCGCCGTAGCGAAACCGCCCTATCTGCGTGCCGTCGGGCAGCGTCTGCACCCTGAGCAGCGCTGCCGGCACCGTTTCCATGGTGCCAGGCAGCTGGATATATACATAGGCCTCGCGCTCAGAAGTCATAGTCGTCGCTTGTCTTCCGAGCCTTGCCCGCCCGCGTCGGGCGGCGCGACGCTTCGAGCGCCTTGCCGTGGAGGTCGCTGTCGGGATCCGCAACAGCGTCCAGAGACTTGTCCAAGCCGAGCGCCCACAGCACCGTGAAGCTCACACCGACCGCCGTACCCGGCTTACCGAGTTCCAGCGCCGTGAGGGTATTTCGGTTGATGCCCGCCTTGCTGGCGAGATCGGCAACCGACCAGCCGCGCCGAATGCGCGCGACACGGATGCGCTGTCCCAGCCGGGCGACCCGGTCGGCAACTTCCAAAGGCATCACGAATTTGCTCATGAAATTAGGCATTACCATATTGAACGCCTGCTATATTAGGCCCGTTCAGCTACAAACACAAGGTAGCCTTGGCAAAATAAATCGCCAAACTAGGCAAAATCGTACATAATGCCTTGTATTTTAGGCATTTGGCCTTGGCATTTTGGGCTGGCCGTCGCTACATAACAGGAGTGACCGAATACGTCCTCCTTGGAAGAACACTGAAGAGGACCCATGGCCGACATGTTCGACGTACAAAGCAAACGAGGCTCGATCTGGCATCGCTGGGACCCTCACATCCACACGCCCGGCACCGCCCTGAACGACCAGTACGCAGGTCCAGATCCTTGGGCAGCGTTCCTAGATGCCATCGAGGCGTCGAACCCGCCGATTCGCGCGATTGGTATTACCGACTATTTCGGCATTGAACGTTACGAGCAGGTCGTCGAAGAAAAACGCCGTGGACGTTTGCCTGGCGTGGGCCTGATATTCCCCAACGTCGAACTGCGGCTTGGGATCGAAACCGCGAAGGCATCGGCGGTCAACATCCACCTGCTCTTCTCGCCGCATGATGCCGACCACATCGACCGGATCAAGCGCTTCCTGCTGGAATTCGAGTTCCCGTACCTGGGCGAGTCCTACCGCTGCCAACGCAGCGACCTCATTCGCTTGGGCCGCGCCCACAAACCAGACCTGACGGACGACGAGGCAGCCCGGTCTGAAGGTGCCAACCAGTTCAAGGTGAATTTCGACCAGCTCAAGCAGGCATGGTCAAAAAACGAGTGGATCAAGAAGAACACCCTGATCGCTGTTGCCGGAGGGGAGAAGGACGGAACTTCGGGTCTGCGCGACGCCACCGCCTCTTTCGCGGCGCAACGCAAGAACGTCGAGGGCCTTGCCCACATCATCTTCAGCGCCAATCCCAAGCAGGTCCGCTTCTGGCTGGGCAAAGAATCGGCCACGGTCGAAGAACTCGAAAGCCAGTACAACGGATGCAAGCCATGCCTGCACGGGTCGGATGCGCATTCGCTCGCCAAGGCCGAGCAACCTGACGGCGACCGGCGCTGCTGGCTCAAGGGCGACCTGATGTTCGACTCGTTACGCCAGGCCTGCATCGAACCCGAAGAGCGTGTTTTCATCGGCACCGAGCCCCCGCGCGGCGCACTGGACAGCCACACAATCAACTCGGTGTCTGTGACGAATGCGCCCTGGATCGCGAACGGTGCCGTTGGGCTGAACGCGGGATTGGTTGCCGTGATCGGCGCGCGCGGTTCGGGAAAAACCGCCTTGGCCGATCTGATTGCAGCAGGCGGTCTTGCGCTCTCCCCTCATTTGAACGAGCGCTCCTTCATCCTGCGCGCGAAACAATACCTCGGTGACAGCAAAGCCGAGTTGCAATGGGCGTCTGGCGAAACGACTGGCAACGAACTCGACCAGACTGACATGGAGGATTTGCTCGCCAGCCCGTATGTCCAGTACCTGTCACAGCAGTTCGTCGACCAGCTCTGCTCGGCGGAAGGCTTGAACGATGCACTGGTCGCGGAGATCGAGCGTGTGATCTTCAGTGCTCACCCGCTCAACGAGCGTCAAGGCGCAGACTCTTTCCAGGAGTTGCTGGGCCTTCGGCTGGAAACTTCGCGCCAGAAGCGCAAACGCCAGCAACAGGCTCTGACCAGGGCGTCCGCAGACCTCACCGACGAACGTGTCAAGAAGGACGGCCTCAAGGCGCTCGAGAAGGACCGGGACGAGAAGAAGCGTGCTATCGACAAGGACAAGACTGACCGCAAGTCGCTGGTTGCCAAGGGCAACGAAGAACGCGCGCGGCGCCATGAACAGGTTTCGCTCGCGGTCGATGCGAAGCGACAACTGGTAGATCAAGCCAAGCGCCGACACCAGGCGCTGCTTCATTTGCAAAACGACGTGCGCGACTTCCGCACCCGCCAGGCCCCCTCTCTGCTCGCCGACCTGAAGGAAGAGCGTGAGCAGGCCGGCCTCAGTGCCACTGACTGGGAAGCCTTCAGGCTCGACTATGCCGGCCCGGTTGACACGTTGCTGACCGAGCGCATCAAACAGGCGAACCTGTCTGTGACCGCGCTGCAAGGCCCCGCGAAAACCGATCCGGCGCCTCAGGCCAACTCCGACCCAGCCGTCACGCTGATCCCCGTGGACGTCAACCTCGCGGATCAATCTCTTTCGCTCCTTGAGCGGGAGCTTGCTCGCCTGCGCAAGCTGGTCGGTGTCGACGCGCAGAACGCCAAACGCTTCACCACCCTATCGGACAAGATCACCAAGGCCGAGGCCGCGCTGCCCAAAGTGTTGCAGCAGATCGAGCGCATCCAGGGCGCAGACGAGCGCATCCGCGCACTGATCGAAGCGCGGCGCAGCGCCTACGCCGCCATCTTCGAAGCGATCGTCGAGGAAGAGCGAGAGCTTGCAGATCTCTACGCGCCTATCAAAGCGCGCATCGACGAGGCGGCGGGCTCCTTGTCGAAACTGTCGTTCTCGGTGCGTCGAAATGTGGATCTTTCGCAGTGGGCCGCCAATGGCGAAGAGTTGTTGGACCTGCGGACCAACGGTCCTTTCAAGGGGCGCGGCGAATTGCTGCGGTCAGCGCGCGCCGGGCTGATGGCGGCATGGGCGGCCGGTGACGCTGCGCAAGCCGCCACGGCCTTGCTCGATTTCGTCAAGATCAATGAGGCCGCGCTCCGGACCCACATGCCTGAGAACGCCGATTTCCGTGCATGGGCGCGCAACATTTCGGACTGGCTCTACAGCACCGATCACATCACTGTTGGCTACGGCTTGCAATATGACGGTGTCGATATTGAGCAGTTGTCACCCGGCACACGCGGCATCGTCTTGCTGCTGCTGTACTTGGCCATCGACGCGGAAGATGATCGACCACTCATCATCGATCAGCCCGAAGAGAACTTGGACCCTCAGTCCATATATCAAGAACTGGTGCATCGTTTCCGCGACGCCAAGAAGCGGCGCCAGATAGTCATCGTGACGCACAATGCCAACTTGGTGGTGAACACCGATGCGGATCAGGTGATCGTGGCGCAGTGTGGGCCGCACAGGCCCGGCCAGTTGCCGCTCATTACATACGAGAGCGGCAGTCTCGAAAACCCGCTCATCCGGCAACACGTGTGCGACATCCTCGAAGGTGGAGAACGTGCCTTCAAGGAGCGCGCCAAGCGCTTACGAGTGACCATTTGATCAGCGAGAACACGGATGCCAAGTGTCCCGCCCTCGGTCGCGAGGCTGCGGGTGTGTATATACAAGCTTCGTGGTCTTCCGCCAGTTACGGCTTTGCTGGCTTCACCGCGAGGGTCGTTTGCCCTCCCCTCTTGAACATCCGATCGCCGGCCATGAATGCTTCCAACTGCGGGGGGCACTGGGTAACCGGTGTCCCTACCGCGACCGGAAAGTTGGCTGCCAATGTTGATACAGACTCAATTCATCACGGTTCTGCGTCAGTCATCGCAATAATGGTGCGAACACGAACCCAAACCGCTGAGGAATACCGTCAGCTCTTGCGGAAAGATCATTGGGAAAAGCCACTCGTGGAGGTCTTGCTAGATGCAGGAAAAATTTGATTCTAGGAACTATGGCGATTATTCGATGTGTCCAAGATCACTCGTTTCAGCATACCGCTTCAATTTTGAAGATATGTACAAAGAACATGAGTGATCACAACTACGACGCAGAACCTGACCTCGCTTCCTTGGCTGCAACGATGAGGTTGCCAGCATCAGATCCCAACATCGGAAAGATTGCTAGGCAGTGCAAATCGTTTGTCCGGGATCTACACAGATTCAATGCAATCAGGGTCGCGGCCGCGTTCGGCGGATTGCTGTTGCAACCGTCTCTCCAAGCGAACTGCCTGCGCCTAGAGACTCTCGTTCACCTCTCCGTCGCCTTTGGCCAAGGGATAGAAGCACCAGGTTCGAAGATTCTCCTTAAGGGCTTTTCTGCGCTTGGCTTAGCGTGTGGCCATCTTGAGGATCCACCCGAGAGCATCTTTGTAGGCAACATATCGTCCAGCCGCGGCAACTATCTTGTCCTGGAGGGTGTTTGGGAGAGCGCGACCTTCTACCTTCAGCGCATCGTCGAGATGGTCGATGAGCTGCCGGATGAACCGCAATTCCAATTCATCGCGAATTCAATTCATGCGCTTCTGAAAATTTCCGACTTTGCCCTCCGCCGAGCGGGACTGAAGCGAAACCAGTCTGGAGAGGAGACTCGGACCAAGGTGTTGCCGAAGTCGCTCGCTCAACAGTTTGGTCAGCTGCAGGACCTTGTGCGATTTAGCCACGCTGATCTCGCTGATGCAGGCGTTGACATCGACCTGCTGGGCCCATTTCTACTCGGCCAGGAGCGCGCGGGGCTTCTGCGGGATCAAACCGTCGGCCATTCCGAGCTGGAGCGCCGGCCGATCGTATGGAGCGAGCAGAGCCTCTTCCTTGTCCTCCCGACTGCCGTCACTGTCGCGATTCGCAGGTTCTTCATCGAAGTGCTGGGAATGGATGAGAACAGGCAAGTATTCCTCTCGAGCCTGACGCGCCAATATGCAACGCTACTCGCCCATTCACCGTTGCTCGGCAGCCAGGGTAGGAAACTTCCCTTTCGGATCAATCACATTGGAAGCCTCTGCTGCGCAGCCAGGGAGGTTGATGCGGGTCGTCATCTGGCGCTCGTATGCATAGTCGACACCCTTGAGGACTTCAAGGAAGATGGTTTCAGAGGGGCCTTCGTACCCACGAAAGAACAATCAGATCAAATCGATAAAGCCATCGCCTTCGTTCTAACCGCGTGCTCCAGGACAGAGGGCTTCCAGCAAGGACTTTTGCTGGTTCTGACCTGCGGAATCGGTCGAGGAGCCTCCCTATCTCTTCTGCCAGCCCCGGACCCAAGATGGAAAGTCCAGCATACGAGTACAGCAGACTTCTGGACCTTGGGATGGCTGCCCGACATGGATGTTCTCCAGCTCTGGCGCATTCTCCTGGCCCAGGACCAACTGGCAAGGATGGGTGTACAGCTACAGAACGCAAATGGGCTACTCAATCTGGTTGCCTGGGCCGATTCGAACAAAGGGCATCTAGTTCCACATTCAGATATCCCGTCCGAAGCAGCAAGAAAGAAACTCTGTTTGGCCATCACGCAGAACGCGATTCTGGAAGCCCGGCGCTCGTTCCATGCAGATGTTGACATGCACGCTGAGAGGTTCATCGATGGACGCTGGATACTGGTTCAGATCGACGGAAGAAGTCACTTCGACGATGAGAACCGGCAACCGCTATATCGAACGGTTGATCCCGCAGAAGACGGTTTCCCCATGGGGATGTGCAGAACAGCTGCACGCGCATGGTGGTTCCAGCTCCCAGTTCATGAAGGGAAGCCGAGCTGGACCTATGAGCGTTGGAGAATGCTCGAGACATGGTGCCGACGTGCGGCGCCTCATCTCGAAGCGGAGTTTTCTACATATCTTGGGAATGGAGCGATCCTTTGGAAATGCATCTTCACCTCGTCCCAAATCCCATTAGATCCTGAGCAAGGATGGGGTAATGCGGAAGACGCCGCGCACGCCATTGCCGTTACGGCCGAACATGCGACATGCACGATTCAAATGACGATCGGCTCGGCCTTCGAAAGAGCTCTCTACAGCCCCGAAAATATAGCGGAGGCAGCCTTAGTGAGAGCACTTATTTCAGGCGTCTCGCGGCTTTCCGATAGGGTACCGAGCGATCCTGAAGGCCTCTTTCGGAAGATCGTTCCCAGCGCTCAGGCCAGGCAGACTCACATGTTCTCGCAACAGGAGTTTCGGGATTTCTTCCCTTGGCTCGGTCGGGAGACGCTGGTCAACATCAGTTCCTACGAGGACGCCGCGACAAGGCTCGGACTCGGGTGGAAGGTCCGCGATCCCCGCGAGGGCGGTGCCGTTGCCGGAAAGGAAGCCTGCCGACAGTTTCTGAATGATCTGGTGCGGCGCGTGGAAGATGAACTGAGAGTACAGCTCGCGCAATTCGATCGGCGCGATGTGCTCTCAAAGGTTTCGCTCAACTATGAAGCGGCCTCGGTGTCCAGGGCCCGATGGCATCGAACGTCATCCGCGATCTTGGCACTGCGCGACGATCAGTCTTCTGCCCTGAGCGTTATGAAGGAGCAGGAATTCAAGCTGAATGCGATCTTTCACGGATCCCGCGTGCTGCTGGAGATGGCCATATGCGAATGCCCGCTCAACGGAGCACGTGAACTTGGCCGCATGGATCACTCCCTTCTTCTGACATTGGCGTCCCAGATCCATCACCTGGGTGGCTGGTCTGACCTGATCCATTGGGGCCTCATGAAGCCCGCAATCTCCGTTCGCGCGTTGGGCGATGTGCACGTTCATCACGACTTCATCGACAGTGTCATCGACCAGTTCGGTAGCAGGACGAACGCAGTCCGCTACATGGATTCGGTCAGGAGCTACAGCAAGAACCTCGCCATGCCCGCCGTCGTACTAGACGTGAAGGGTGTGTTGGATCAGAAATTTCTGGATGCGTGGGTTGTAGAATTCGGATTTGAGTTCAATGCGCTTCGACAGTTCGTGGATGCCGTTGAGAACCATGGGATCGAACGAGACGAGCCGATCTTCGTGATTCGACGAAGCGAGCTTGAGGCCCTAGCTCCAAACAAAGGGATTGGCCCGAACATCTTGGCGGCGCTGAGCCTGCAGCCCCGCACATCCTGGCGAGATCTGCCCGAAGGCCATGATGACCGAGACATCTCCTTCTGGAGGTTTCGTCGCCGACTCAGTTTCCTTCGACGACCACTGCTGCAACTCTCAAACGATGAAGACCCCGAGATGTTTGTGGCACCAGCTATGCTGAGGGAAGGTGTAATTTCCACGCTTGCAAACTACTACTCGGGGTCCTATGCAGACCGACATCTTGGTCCAGCTATGCGCAGATATGCTGGCCACGCACGTCACCGCGATGGCATGCAGTTCAACGAACGCGTGACAAAGCGGATGAATTCGCTGGGCTGGAGAACTCACTCCGAGATAGCTCTGAGCAAGTTACTTTCTTCAAAGCTAGAGCGCAACTACGGTGATGTAGATGTCCTAGCTTGGGATCCGAAAAATGGGCGGGTGCTGGTAATGGAGTGCAAGGATCTGCAGTTCCGCAAGACCTACGGGGAGATCGCCGAGCAGTTAATGGACTTCGCTGGTGAAGTGGATGAAAAGGGCCGGCGCGATTTGCTTCGGAAGCATCTAGACCGGGTCGAATTGCTTCAGATTCACGCATCGACCGTGGCGCGCTACCTAGGCCTGAGCAACGACTGCACGATTGAAAGTCATCTGGTCTTCAAAAACCCAGTGCCGATGCAGTTTGCAGAAGGCCCTATCCGTACTCATTGCATCCAGCACACGTTCGATTCCCTATCCGAACTGAACCTCGGCTCTCACGTCGAGGCAGCCACTGACTCATAAATCTGCACCAACGTCTCTTCTGGCGAGCGATCATTCCGCCCACTGAAGAATGTGTTGGCTTCAGCCGCAAGAACGCCGAGGAGCGGGCTGGCCGAATCAGAGCTCAGAAGCGCCTCTTGGGCAGGCTTACAAGGCGCCTAACACATCGGATCACAAATGCAAGGAATTGATGAAGTCATCGAGTCCTCAGTCCGAGCCAGCCACGACGCATGAGCCTTTTACGCTCGCTAAAGGATCCTTTCGCCAGGAGCACGACCCCATGGATCTTTTCACACCGATCGTCGATGAATCCAGGCAGCACCCGCACTTCAAGTCACTGCTTGGCCCCGCACGCGCACCTGACCGGGCAGTCCTCGCTGCTTGGGCCGAGGGCTTCCCCGACCGCGATGGGAAGATGATTCAAGAGTTCCAGCTCTCCTTCAACTCGTCCTTCTGGGAGATCTACCTATATGCGGTCTTCTGTGACTATGGGTTCGAGTTCGACTGGCCACACTCAGCGCCGGACTTCCAGCTCGACCGCGAGGGCACCCGCTTCCTTGTCGAGGCTGTGACTGCGAACGCAGCTCAGGGTAAACCCAACGAGTGGGACCTGCAGTTTTCTCTTGAATCGCCCGCAAACCTGGGCATCGACATCGACGCGCTGAACCACGAAGCCATGATTCGCCTTGCAAACGCGATTCACGGGAAGGCACGCAAGTTTACCGACGCCTACTCAAAGCTCCAGCATGTCGCCCGAAAGCCTTTCGTTCTGGTGATTGCTCCATTCGAGCAGCCGCACTTCAACCACCAGTACAACCGCCCGATCATGTCGGTCCTCTACGACCACTACGTCGATGAGCCGGCGTACATGCGTAACCCAGCTGCTTTTCCGAACGGCCCTCCGACCCGAAACCTCGGCTTCGTCACGAAGGACAACGGCGCCGAGATTGAACTGGGACTGTTCAATGATGACCGTATGCGCCAAATTTCCGCGGTGATTTTCTCCTGCACCGCTACCTGGGGAAAAGAGAGTGCACTTGCGCCCCAGACTTCAGAGCACCAGACGATGATGCACACCCTATAGGGCGCAACATCTGACGGCCGGCCTATGGCGCGCGTAGGCAGAGCTGACGAGATCGGTGAGACACTGAGCGACGGGCTGCAGGTTTATCACAACCCCTTCGCCTCAAACCCTCTCGACCCTACATTCTTCCGCCGCCGCGGTGTCGTCCAGCACTACTTCGAAGAAGCCTCAACGGGTTGGATCGTGGAAGGGCTTGAGCACAGCCTCATACACCGCATGCCGATGACCCTTGTCGCAAGGAATGACCTTAGCACTGAGCAAGCTGATGAAGCAGCCCCGTAGCGGTGAGCGGGGGGCCCGATTTAAGCCAATGATTAGTGTGATCGAAGGCCGCAAGCAGGCCTCTCGATCAGCGAAGACCCACTCGTCCAGCGGACCGGACGTGAAGCTGCGCCGGCACCGCCCTGTTCGATGATGACGCCATCATCAAATGCTTGCAGCGGCTACGCGGCATCTACCCGGACCAGCACCGCCCCGGGCAGCGCCTGTGCCATCTGCGCCGTTGCAAGCGTGACCGCAGTATCGCGGTCGCTCGCCTCCCTGCTGAATGCCAGGCCGACATGACCCGGCCGCCCCCAGCCGACCGTGGCATCGGCGCAATCGCTGTCCGCTACTTGGCGAAGGACATCCTCCTGCGACCCCATGCCCGAGTCCAGTGCATAGACCAGTGTGAAATCGTGAACCATCGCGTCAACCTCCTTCGTCATCCGGCACCGGTGATCCGCGCCAGCGTGTCGTCAAGCTGCCGGCGATCTGCCGCACGCTTGGCCGCCGTGCGCTGAGCCAGGTTGTGCAGCTTGCGCCGCACGCCGGGTAACTCGGCCGCATGGGCCAATCCGATCAAACTGAAATCCGCCTTCTCATCCTCGACGGATTGCAGAAAGGCACGCGACGGCCCATCCAGCCAATGCGCTACGCGCGCCAGCAGGCGCCCGCGACTCTCCAGCAAGGCAGCCACGCTGATAGGCTCGGACGTCATGCCCTTGAAATGGGCCTCGAAGGTGGCTCCGAAATCCGCTGGCACACGCGGCGCCAGCATTTCCCAGGCCGGCTTCGGACTGCACGTCAGGTACACGAGAAAAGTTCGCCAGAGACCCGCATCCGCGCGTTCATCCTCCAGCAGCAGGCCCACGTCGAACAGATCGCGCGGGTGCTGCCGCGACAGCGCAGCCGCCAGCTTGCCGGCATAGAGGTCGGTGAACGCCAGCACCTGCACCTCGGCAAAGCCGAAGGCCTCTTCCACCCTCGGGCGTACCACCATGCCGCGCACCGGATGCACCGCTCCACGCATGACAGGTGTCGTTTCGATTTGCACGCGCGCACGGCCGCGACTGGCCACCAAGCGAGTGACCGCCCCGCCCTCACCCGCCGAGGTGTGCACCTGCAATTGCAGAGGCCGGGCACGCAGCACATCGGCCAATCGCCCCAACGCTTCGGCGATCAGTCTTGCATCCTCGGCATAGTCGTGCACCGGCAACCAGGCCAGATCGATGTCCACCGACAGGCGCGGCAGATCGTGCTCGAACAGGTTGATGGCGGTGCCGCCCTTGAGCGCGAAGCGCGGCTCCTGCGCAAGCACCGGCAGGATCTCCACCAGCAACCGCACGCGGTCCGTGTAGCGCCGGTCCCACTGATCAAGCCAGGTGCTCATCGAGGTCTCCCGGCAAGGTGATCTGGTAGGTCGGATGCAGGCGCCCACCGGGCACCAGCGCACGCTTGCCCCGGCCTAGATCAACGCCTTCCAACGACACGTGCGCCAGCCATGCATGCCGATGGCGATCGGCCAGGGCCAGGAACAGCCGCTTCGCCTTGATGCTGCGGCAGTGCCGCAGCATCAGGCCGACACGCTGCGGCCGCAGCGTGGTCATGGCCTGCATCAGCGCATCGGCTTCGTAGACCCCTGCCGCACCCGATACGCTGTCGCACAGTTCCAGCATGGCCCGCTCGGGCGTCGAGCAGACCACGGCATCGGCCCCAAACGCAACGGAGTACCAAGCCAAGCCCGCGTCCGACAACGCCGTCCCTGAGACCTCCGCAGTGACAGGCACGGCCGGGAGATCCAACGGCCCCTTGCCCTCGTACTCGAAGCGCTGCTCCAGTGAAAGCTTGCCCATCCAGCCCGGCGGCTGCTGTGGCCCATACAGCGTGATCGTCCCGGCATCGCCCAGGCGCAGGTAGTGCTCGTGTCCCTGCAGGTCGAGTGCGAAGCATCCCCCGACGTGCAGCGGTACCCCCTCCCCGACCTGCAGGCTGCGGACCACGCCCTCCCATTGCAGCCGCCCGCCCCTGCGCATGTAGACGCCACGCGCCGGCGACACCAGCCAGCCGCTGCCCACGTAGCGCGCCACAAGGCTGTTGGAGTAGCCGTGCGCCCGTAGCCAGCGGCTGGAAACCAGGCGCGTATCGCCCAGTTCGGTCAGCAAGCGGTTCAATTTTCCTGAATTTTGAGCATCCATAGTGCTCAAAATAACATATTTGTAAACCTTCGCCAAGATCGGCCAGTTTGGCAAGGACCACAAAAGATCACCCAGAGTGATCTTTTCGTCCTGTCGGCAAACCTTGCGCTGGCCGCCGACAGAGAGTTTCGATACGGTCATCATGCGGCCCTCCCTTCACAAAGCCGCGCTGAGAACAGGGACCGATACGTTCTCCGGCAGCAGCTTCGGCACATGGATGCGCTCGTCGATCCAGGCATCGACCATGTCGGCTCACTCCTGCAGCATGTGCCGCCGCTGCTCGGCGTACTCGGCCTTGTTGTAGATCGAGCGCGAGGAACGCCCTTCCTCGTGCGCCAGGCACTTCTCGATCCAGTCGCCGTTGAAGCCCACTTCGTTGAGCAGCGTAGAGCCGGTACGGCGCAGGTCATGCACGGTAAAGGGCTCCAGCGGCAGTCCAGCAGCCTTGGCACGCTCCACGATGAGTTGGGTCACCCGGTTCAGGATCGCATGCGCCATGCAACGGGTCGGCTCATAGCGCGAGGGCAGCACGAACTTCGAGCCTGCCGCGCAGGTGTGCAATGCCACCAGGATGTCCAGCGCCTGCCGCGACAGATAGACCACGTGAGGGTTGCGCCCCTTCATGCGCTGCTTCGGAATCGTCCAGGTCGCGTTCTCGAAGTCAATCTCACTCCAGGTGGCCTCGATCAACTCGCTCTTGCGCACCAGGGTCAGCAGAACCATGCGCAGCGCCAGGCGGATCGTCGGGTAGGTCGCAATGGACTCCAACTGGTGGAACGCCAGCCGGATCTCGGTCGGCGACAGCGCCCGATCCTTCGGCACGAAAGTGGCGATCGAGGCGGCCGCCACGTCGTTGGCCGGGTTGTCCACCCTCTCCCCATGCAGGATCGCAAAGGCATAGACCTGCTTCACGATGTCGCGGACATGCACCGCAGTGGCAGGCGCCCCGCGCGCCTTCACCTTGTTGCACAAGGCCCGCAGGTCATCAGCGGTGATTTCATTGAGCAGCCGGCTCTTGAACACCGGCAGGATGTCGCGGTCGACGACATGCTTGCGCATCGCGCGTGTGCTGTCCGCCATCTTGGCGTCCGCCAGCCACTTGAGCGCTACATCACCGAAGTTCTTGTCTGCGGTGAGCCGGCGCTTCTCACGCTGCTTCTCCAGTGCCGGGGAACGGCCCGCAGCGACAGCCTTCTTGGCATCGAGCAGCTTTTCACGGGCCAGGGCCAGCGAGATGCCGCCCAAGCCGTAGCGGCCGATGGTCAGGGTCTCACGGCGCCCGTTGAGACGGTAATCGTAGCGGAAGGTGACGGTACCGGCAGTCGATACCGTCACGTACGTCCAACCCCGATCAGAATCCTTATAAGTCAACTACTTAGGCTTCAGATTGCGCAGTGCTGTGTCGGTAAGCATCGAGGTTTTCCTCCTGTTTCGTGACGGCTTTTACCGTCAGGGGTCAGGAGACCTGTTGATGCCCGGAAAGCCGCATGAAACAAGCTTTCCAGAGGAGTGTTTTACCGTCAAAGACCGTTTTGGTCTCAATAGTAAACGGGAGGGTCTTGATCCGCCCCCCGGTTCTTACCGCCAGCCCTACCGTCAATCCATTTCGCTGGTCGGCGATAGCCACCGATAGCCGCCGTGACGTATTTCTTTTTAAATCAACACGTTACGTCTTTTTCGATAGCTGGCGATAGTCCCCGAAGGACGTCAATTCACCCAACTCGATTGTCAATAATAGAAAAAATCCTTTCGAAATCAAAGTTTTATTTATTTGCATGCGCACGATACCATGCAAAGTACCATGCAATACCAAGAAAAGTTGAGCTAGCCACCATCGGTGACTTTCAACCTCCAGCCTTGCCGCTTCTGCCGCTCGGCGTCGGCCAAGTCGCCGGGCCACCTCGCCAACTCGTCATCGGGAAGGTCAGCCAGGATTTGCGGCAGGTTCATGATCCGGTGCGGAGGCATCGGCAGGTCATTGGACGGCGGGCCGTCGGTGATGAAACACGGCTCGGTTTGATCGTCCTGGTGCAGCCTCGTCATGCTCTTTCCTCTTGGCGTTCATTCTGGCCTGCGGCCAAGGTAAATCAAACTCGCGACGCCCTTGCTGAAAATGGACATAGGCCAACAAGGCTACCTACCGCGCTTCCGCGGGCGTGCCCGCCATGCTTCCTCGACTAATTCTGGCGTAATGGCATCCCGAAGCACACGTAGCGCATTGTCGGAATATCGGGGATGCTTTTGAGACCCGAACTCGAAAACCATCACGTTGGCTGGATCTTCGTCTATGCGCAGGAAGTCGCGGACGGCCTTGGCCTTGCTGGCCGACAAACCCAACTTGTCCGCCAAAGCGCTAGGGCTCCAGTGGTATTTTTTCTGGAGATCTACTTCACGGATGGCCGCTGCGCCCTCTGGGTCATCACCGGATATGTAACGAATAGCCGGGGCATCTGCCGCTTTGGTGATTCGAACACGAATAGTCGGACCTTCGCCTTCCACGTTCGTTGCTAAGGTCATCAACCGTGGAAACACCTGCTCTACCGGAATATCCCCTTTAATGGCATCCTCGATTCGATCCAGGTCACGCTTGGAAACCGCGACTTCCTCGCTAACGTGGGCTTCCATCGCCAGGAGTGCCGTAATTCGGCCCCTGGCTTCGTCTCGCGCTCTTCGGCCCGGAGCAAGCAGTTCTCGAATCTGCTCATACTCCCGATTCACCAGCATTAAGAAATCAGGAAGCGCTTGGGTCGACAGAGGAAGGACCCGTACCGGAAGGTTGTCAGCGAGCGTGTCTTCGAAATGTTCAGTCAGGACTTCATCCAAGACGGTGATCAATGCCCTGGCGTTGATGTAAAGAGCGTCTTCTGGAACCACGATCATCCAGTGCTGGGCTTGGTCGCGCATCGCGTCGATGACGCGGACGGCCCCAGCTTGCGCAGCGCTCACCCACCCTTTGGACTGAGCAATGTTCAACGCCTTCTCGATACCGATGGAAGTCCCCTTTTCCTTGTCGAAGACGTTTTGCCCCTTCTGAACCAACAATGCCTTAGTTAACATTTCACTGGCGTGCTGAAGCATAAGCAGGACAGTCTCTGGCCTTCCATCATCGTCGTGGTTGTTGAACGCCTCCAGCCCCCGCTTCAAGGATGCGATAGCCTTGGCTTTCAGTGTCTTGGCTTCCCTCTTTAACTTCACAATTTCCCCCAATCTTTGGCTAGCTGCGGACGCTTGATCGGCATAGCTGTCTCTAATTAAACCGCCGTTACCAACGTCGCAGCTTTGGGATCATAGATATACCCAGTGATACTCCCATCCTTGATGCGCGCGACGGCCTCGTCGATGACAAATAGCGGGACGAGAAACCATTCCTCGGGCTGCACGGGATGGCCGAAGCGATCATTGATGGTGATGTTCAGCCGTGCAGGTGCGAACAGCCTGTGGAACAGATTTTCCATCCGCGTTCGGTTGATGCCTGCGAGCTTGTAGGTTGCTACCACTTCGACCTTGGCCAACAGATAGGTGGAATCGTGTTCGGCATTGGCGATGCGTGTCTCTACCTTGCCGCCGGTCACACCAATCTTGTGGATGACATCGCGATGCTCGGCCACATAGGGGTTCTCAGACAGCGAGCGCAACACATAAATAGTGCCACTCTCCAGATCACCCTCTTCCAGGGAGTCGCTAAACAAAGGCCCCATATCTGGATCAGTAATTCGACGTGCTGTTTCGTCTTTGTACAAAGCACGGGCTAGGGACAGGCGCAGCAGGTTACTTTCTGTACCGTTCGAGAAAATGACACGCAGCCGAGCATCTTTCTTGCCTTGTGGCGAGTCGAACTCTTCACCTTCCTCAGCCACATACGCCATTTGTCCGTCCAGGATGAACCAATGATCCACTTCAATCGTTGCGTATTGCCCGAAAGGCCGAGTCACTCTTAAACCTGCACTCAGATCACTGCGCGCCTGATCAAACAGCTCTTTGAACCCACCAAAGTCTTCGCACGGCTTGCGATCCGCAATCTCCTCAGCAGCGCGCTTTTCGGCGCTGGTTCGAACATGGCGCAAGACCGTGATGTCGTCCGCGTCGGCAACACCCGCCAGCTCGGCAGCCAGGTCGTCGATGTCGATGGCGTCGTCTGCTGAAGCGGCATTGGTCTGTGCCTCAGCAAGCAAGCCCTGGTGATCCAGCGGCTCAAGCACGGCGCGGCAGTCCGGGAGCGCGCGCAGACGGTCTAGGCGCACGGCATACAGGCGCTCGAATATGTCGCGGTCTTCGCCATGCTGCGGCGCACGCCCATGCTGCTCGGTAAAGCGTTGGATTTCCTCGAAGCCGACGATGACACGCTCCTCGCTGGCGGGGCGTCCCTTTTTCTTCTCAGGCGGCGCGAACTCGGCCAGTTCTGCTGCCAGGTCATCAAGATCGAAGTTACTCATAGCGCCCCTCCGCCCTGAAACGCATGAATGCGGCTGCGCCTTCGGCAAGGTGCTTTTCCCAGGTATCTTGCGAGGTTGCCGATGGAAGCCGCCCGCGTTCGCGCTTGAACTCAGCCGCGCGCTTGGCAATCACTTTGGCATCGTCAGGCGTGATTGTGGTGCGCTTGGTCGAGATGGCCGTTGCGACCTGCTTCAAGCTGTCTTCGCTCATGGTCTTGGCGAGGATGGCATAGGCTTCGCCGAAGGGATTGATGCGGTCTATCAGGTCAATATCCAGTTCACGCACGTCCATCGCGAAGCGGCGCACGCCGTCGAGCAAGGCCGTATTAGGCGACCCATCACTTTCGCCGTCAGTAACAAGCCGCTTGGCCTGCTGCGTAAGGTTGAGGGCGGCGATGGCGTGCTGCCGCACGGCCTCCTGATCTTCGGCGTCAAACTCGGGGTATTTGTCCTTGATGATCTTGCCCATGCGAACCTGCGTCAGTTCTTCGGGCACCAGTTCCTCATCGAACAGGCCGCGCTCGATGGTGGGCTTGTCTTGTACGAAGGCCGCGATCACTTCGTTCAAGTCCTCCTGGCAGATACGCGCAGCCTCTTGGCTTTTGGGCTCGGCCAGGCCCTTGATCTCGATCTGGTAGGCCCCGGTCTGCTCGTTGACACCGAAATTGCAGCGATCCGGGTCATACCCCCCGTCGCCATAGTCAAAGCCCGGCGTCGGGCCGCTGTCAGAGTTCTTGGGCTTGAACTCGAAGCGCGGGGCCAATACCTGCTCCATCAGCAGGCTCAACTGCGACAACAGCACAAGATTGTGCCCCCAGGGCAATTGTCCAACAGCCTGTTGGACAATTTGCTCGTCGGGCCACGCCGCCGCAAACGCCCGCATATACATCAGGTTGGCGCGGGAAAAACCTTTCATCTCCGGGAAGGCCGAACGCAAGTCCTGCGACAGCCGCTCGATGACTTTCGCACCCCAACCCTGTGCGGCCTGCCGTGCCAGGATGTCCTGACCAATCTGCCAGTAGAGCAGCACGAGTTCACGATTAACCGCCAGCGCGGCGCGTTGCTGGGCGGTGTGGATGCGGGTTTTCAGCTCGACCAGCCAGTCGGCGTAGCCTTCGGGCACTGGTGTCAGTTTGACGGGTTTTGCATCATCGGTGCTCATGATTTTTTTCCCCACGGCACGTTCTCTGAATCAGTCACGTATTTCGCCGTCAACCGACTGGTATAGGTGTCGTCGTAGCCGCACAAGGCCAGAACAGACAACTCCAGGTACCACAGCGTCAGCACCTGGTTGAGTGTGGCATTGCTCATTGGCGCATCCGAGTCATACCGTGATGGCAAAACGAAGTCAGAACCACCGGCAAAGGTTTTCAGGGCAATGAAAATATCCAGCGCCTGCTGGGACAAGAACACCAGGTGCGGATTGCGCCGCTTCATCCTTTCCTTCGGAATAGTCCAAAGCGCTTCACTGAAACTGATTTCACTCCAGGTGGCGTTAGTCAGCTCGCTTTTACGCACCATCGTCAGCAACAGCAGCTTGGCCGCCGCACGGTTTGTTGGGCTTGTACCCACCCGCTCCATGTACTGATACATCAACCCGATTTCTTCTGGTGTCAACGCTCGGTCGCGTGGCTCAAATCGGGCAATGCTGGTTGGCCGCACCAGCTCCGCCGGGTTCTCGACCTTCTGCCCACGCTCAATTGCCCAACGAAAAACCTGAAGCACGATTTCACGCGCATGAACGGCGATGGCCGGTGCGCCTCGCTCGACGATGGCATCGGTCAGCGCACGCAAGTCCTCATGGGTGATCTCCACCAGCTTCTGATTGCTGAATTTCGGCTTCAGCTCGCGTTCATAGACCGAACGGCGCATATCGCGGGTGGAATCGGCCATTTGGTAACCGCGCAGCCACTTCTCCGCCCAGGCACCAAACGTCTCCGCATCTTTCACTCGCGCCTTGTCGCGGGCCTTCTCCTTGGCCGGCGACTTGCCAGCCGCAACCATCTTCTTGGCGTCATTCAACTGCTCACGGGCTTCAGCCAAGGTAATGCCACCAACGCCATAGCGGCCAAAGGTGATGGTCTCCTGCCTTCCGTTGATTGAGTAGTTGTAACGGAACACGAGATGGAGCCGGCTGGAGTCACGGCACATAGAGACCTTCCCGGTCATTCACCTTGTAGAGCTTGTCCCTAGGCTTGAGATTGCGCAGCTTGGTATCGGTCAGCATGTATCTTGTCCTTCTTCGCTTTCGATACCATGCTGAAAAAACGTCAAATTCATATTGTTTTATCTATATAAAACAACTATTTATTGAAATTCAATACCATGAACACATAAGAAAACGCAGCATGGTATCAACATCAATCATGGCATCGTCAGTCGATAGTACCAGCTTTAATGCCATGCTCAAACGGTGCTTGGCGCTTCCTTTTGTTGCCAGGCCATGCCAGACGAAAATACAAAAAAGCCCGCAACTACGCGGGCTTAGCGGATTTTTATGCCATCAGCTGCCTGACCGTGCCAGACGTGGAATCATTCCCACTCAATCGTAGCAGGCGGCTTACTCGACACATCATAGGTCACCCGATTAATCCCGCGCACCTCGTTGATAATCCGTGACGATACCTTTTTCAGCAACGAATAAGGCAGCTCTGCCCAATCGGCGGTCATGAAATCGGTGGTCTGCACAGCACGCAGGGCAACCACGTAATCGTAGGTGCGGCCATCGCCCATGACCCCTACCGACTTTACCGGTAGAAATACGGTAAAGGCCTGAGACGTCAGGTCATACCAGGACTTCCCGGTGGATTCATCCACGGTATTGCGCAGTTCTGTGATGAAAATATCATCGGCGCGGCGCAGCAGATCGGCGTATTCCGGTTTGACTTCACCCAGGATGCGCACGCCCAGGCCGGGACCTGGGAAGGGGTGGCGGAACACCATCTCGGGCGGCAGGCCCAGGGCCAGTCCCAAGTGACGGACCTCGTCTTTGAACAGTTCGCGCAGGGGTTCCAGCAACTGCAGGTTCAGGGTCTCTGGCAGACCGCCTACATTGTGGTGGGATTTGATGGCCACGGCCTTGCCGGTCTTGGAGGCCGCTGATTCGATAACGTCCGGATAGATCGTGCCCTGGGCCAGCCATTTTGCCGATTTCAGTTTTTTCGATTCGGCCTGGAAGACCTCGACGAATTCACGGCCTATGATTTTGCGTTTGGCTTCAGGGTCGGTCACGCCGACCAGATGGCCCATGAATTGGGCGCTGGCGTCCACGTGGATGACGCGTATGCCCAGGTTCCGGGACATGGTATCCATGACCTGGGTGGCTTCGTTCAGGCGCAGCAGGCCGTGATCGACAAATACGCAGGTCAGTTGATCACCGATGGCCTTATGGATCAGGGCAGCTGCGACCGAGGAATCCACCCCGCCGGACAGGCCCAGAATGACTTCGTCGGAGCCAACCTGATCGCGGATGCGGGCCACAGCTTCGGTGACGTAGTCGGGCATGTTCCAGTCGCGCGTGCAGCCACAGATTTCCGTGACGAAGCGTGCCAGCAAGGCCTGGCCCTGCAGCGTGTGGGTGACTTCAGGATGGAACTGCACGGCATAGAAACCACGGGCCTCATCAGCCATGCCCGCGATGTCGCAAGACGGCGTGGAGGCCATCCGGACAAAGCCGGGGGGCAGCGCCGTGACACGGTCGCCGTGGCTCATCCAGACCTTCAGCATGCCGTGGCCTTCGGGGGTGGCAAAATCCTGCAGGCCGTCCAGCAAGCGGGTGTGGCCGTGTGCACGGACTTCAGCGTAGCCGAATTCCCGGTGGTCGGAGAATTCGACCTGGCCGCCCAATTGCAGCGCCATGGACTGCATGCCGTAGCAGATTCCCAGCACGGGGACGCCTGCCTGGAATACCTCGGCGGGGACTTTCATCGAGGCTTCGGCATAGGCCGAGGCGTGGCTACCCGACAGGATGATGCCTTTCAAGCCCTGATCCAGCTGGCTGCGAATAAAGGCATCATCGACATCACCAGGATGAATTTCGCAGTAAACGCCGCATTCGCGTACGCGTCGGGCAATAAGCTGGGTAACCTGTGAACCGTAGTCCAGGATAAGAATGCGCTGGTGCATGATGAAAATCGGATGGGCTATTCAAGGCGATACTTTAACCCATCCAAAGCGGTTTCGGATAACGCTTGCAGTGCGCGGTGTTTGTCTGAAGTGCACGACAACCATTACAGTATTGGCGTTCCCAACAAAATAAACGGCTGCCTGATGGCTAAACATGAGTCAATGATTCCCCTGCCCCTGGCCGGGCTGCTGGCGCTGGCCGTGGCCATGGGCATCGGTCGTTTTGCCTTTACCCCGGTATTGCCGATGATGCAGGCAGACCTGGGCCTTAGTCTGGCCCAGGGGGGCTGGCTGGCCAGCGCCAATTATCTGGGATATTTGTTGGGCGCCTTGCTGGTCACCCACATGAACTGGACACCCGCCATGCTGCTGCAGCGCGGGCTGTGGCTGGTGGTGCTGACCACGGCCGCCATGGGGCTGGATACCCATTGGGCGGGCTGGCTGATGTGGCGCCTGCTGGCGGGGGTTGCCAGCGCCTGGGTGATGATCGGGACGGCATCCCTGTGCATCGCCAGGCTGAATGCGCTGGGCAAGGCCGAACACAGTGGCATTGTGTTTGCCGGGGTAGGCTGCGGCATTACCTTTGCCGGGCTGGCCTGCATGGGCTTGACGCTCCTGAGCGCCAGTGCCGCTTCGGCCTGGCTGTGGCTGGCTGCGGCTGCTTTGATGGGGCTGCTGGGGGCATCCACGCTCTGGCATTCGCCCGAGCACACCCAGCCGTCATTGACCGTAGAGCCCGCGCCCACACCAGCGCCTGATTCAGAGGCCAGCATGCTCAACACCGCCACGCCAGCACTGCACTGGGGCTTGATCCTGTGCTATGGCGTTTACGGTTTTGGCTATATTCTGCCGGCTACGTTCTTGCCCGCGCAGGCCCGGCTCTTGATCCCTGATCCGTGGTTGTTCAGCCTGGCCTGGCCGGTATTCGGGCTGGCCAGTGCGGGGTCCACCTTGATCGCCAGTCGGCTGGCCAGGCGTTTCAGCCGGCCTCAGATCTGGGCGGGGGCACAGGTCATGATGGCCGTCGGAGTGTTGATGCCTGCCATCTGGCATTCGTTGACAGCCATCCTGATTGCCGCGATCTGTGTGGGCAGTTCGTTCATGGTGATCACCATGGTGGGCCTGCAAGAAGCTCAGGCCACGGTAGGCGCGGCCCGGGCCAAGCACCAGATTGCCGCCATGACGGCATCTTTTGCCCTGGGTCAGTTGGTGGGGCCGATATTCTTCAGCCTGACGCATGCCTGGTTCGGGGCACCGCTGGAATTCGCGCTGATTCTGGGGGCACTGGGCTTACTGATCGGGGCGGCCCCGATTTTGCGGCTGGATCGCCGCGCCTCGAAGGCCTAGCGATCAACTAGGCGTTGATACACCGTTGATACACCAGGGTTGCGAAAATCGCCGCACCCTGGGCCAGCAGCGCATCGTCGAAATCGAATTCGGGGTGATGGCAGGTCAGGCCATCGTGTCCCAGGAAGAAGTAGGCACCTGGGCAATGATCCAGCAAATAAGAAAAGTCCTCTGAGGCCATCAGCGGGGTGACGGGATCGATGATTTGATCCGCCCCCAATACGGCAGCCGCCGCCTGACGGACATGGGCCACAGGCCCGGCGTGGTTGATGGTGGGCGGCGAACTGAGCAAGTGGTCAAAGGTGATTTGACAGCCATAGCCCTGGGCGATGCCGGCGCAGATTTCCTGCAGGCGTTGCAGGGTACGCGACTGGGCCTCGCGGGATAAAGTGCGCACTGTGCCGCGTAATACCGCATGATCGGCAATGACGTTGATGGCGCTGCCCGCCTGGAATTGACAGACACTGAGCACCGCCGTATCGAACGGACTGATATTGCGGCTGACGACCGACTGCAGTGACTGCACCAGCGCAGCGCCCGCGACGATGGGGTCATTGGCCTGATGCGGCATCGCGGCATGGCCGCCGACGCCCTGAATGCGGATTTCAAACAGATCGCAGGCCGATAAAATAGCCCCGACCCGCACCCCGACCTGTCCTGGACCAATACAGTTGTTATTGTGCAAGCCGTAGATTTCGTCGCAGGGAAAGTCCTTGAACAGGCCCGCCTGGACCAAGGCCTTGGCGCCGGTCAGGGGTTCTTCGGCAGGTTGGAAGACAAACACCACGCGCCCGGAAAAATCGGGATGCGCGGCCAGATGACTGGCAGCGCCCAGCAAAATGGCGGTATGGCCATCATGTCCGCAGGCATGGGCCACGCCATCGCGCGTGGAACGATGAGCATGATCGCCCTGATCCTGCATGGGCAAGGCATCCATGTCGGCGCGCAGCCCTACCGTAAGCCCGGCCCCCGAACGGCCGTCCAGCACCCCGATGACACCGGTGGTGCCGCCATAGTTTTCATGGACGGCCAGCCCCCAATCCCGCAACAGCTGGGCCACGCGGGCTGCCGTGCGGTGTTCTTGATGGCCGAGTTCCGGGTGCTGGTGAAAATCGCGTCGCCAAGCCTGCATCGCCAAGGCCAGATCAGGACTGATCTGGACCTTGGTTGGCTGGATTGGTGAATCAATCAACGGTGTCACGGCCGCTTAATCAGCCCGATAGTTAGGGGCTTCTTTGGTGATTTGCACGTCATGGACATGGGATTCACGCACGCCGGCCGCCGTGATTTCCACGAATTCGGCCTGCGTGTGCAGATCTGCAATCGTGGCGCTGCCGCAATAGCCCATGGAAGCGCGCACCCCGCCCACCAGTTGGTAGATGATGGCAATGACGCTGCCCTTATAGGGGACACGGGCTTCGATGCCTTCGGGGACGAGCTTGTCGACGTTGTTGTTGGGGTCCTGGAAATAGCGATCCGCCGACCCATCGGCCATGGCGCCCAAGCTGCCCATGCCACGATAGGATTTGTAGGAGCGCCCCTGGAACAGGACGACCTCGCCGGGAGCTTCCTCGGTGCCGGCGAACATGCCCCCCATCATGCAGGTGGATGCCCCGGCCGCCAGGGCTTTGGAGACATCGCCGGAATAGCGGATGCCGCCGTCGGCAATCAGGGGAATGCCCGTGCCTTCCAGGGCCTGGGCCACGTCGGCAATGGCCGTGATTTGCGGCACGCCCACCCCCGCGACGATGCGGGTCGTGCAGATGGAGCCTGGGCCGATCCCGACCTTGACGGCATCGGCACCGGCCTCGGCCAGCGCACGCGCTGCCGCTGCCGTGGCGATATTGCCGCCAATGACCTGAATATTGGGGTAATGCTTCTTGACCCAGCGCACGCGCTCGATCACGCCTGCCGAGTGGCCATGGGCGGTATCCACCACGATGACATCGACCCCGGCGGCGGCCAGTTTTTCAACGCGCTCGTCGGTGCCCTCGCCCACGCCCACGGCGGCGCCCACGCGCAGCTGACCTTGGGGGTCCTTGCTGGCCATAGGGTGTTCAGTGTTCTTGACGATGTCCTTGACGGTCGCCAGGCCACGCAGCTGGAATTTGTCGTTGACGATCAGCACGCGTTCCAGGCGATGCTTATGCATCAAGGCCTGGGCTTCTTCCAGGGTGGCACCCTCGCGCAGGGTGACCAGCTTTTCCTGGGGAGTCATGATCTCGCGCAGAGACACATCCAGGCGGTCTTCAAAGCGCAGGTCGCGATTGGTGACGATCCCGACGAGCTTTCCGCCTTCGACGACAGGCAGGCCGGAAATACCATGCATGCGCTGTAGTTCGATGGCGTCGCGCACCTTCATGGTAGGCGTGACGGTGACAGGATCGATGACGATGCCGAACTCGTGGCGCTTGACACGAGCGACCTCGCGGGCTTGTTCGTCCGCCGTGAGGTTTTTATGGATGATGCCGATGCCGCCTTCTTGGGCCATGGCAATGGCCAGACGGGATTCGGTGACGGTATCCATGGCGGCAGAAACCAGCGGGATATTCAACTGGATGCCACGCGTGAGCTGCGTGGTCAGGCGCGTATCGCGCGGCAGAACCTGAGAGAAGGCAGGCACCAGGAGAACGTCGTCGAAAGTGAGCGCTTTTTTAATGAGACGCATAAACTGTGTAGACTCCGGGCAAAGCCGGATTATACGCCGTTAACGTCTCCGGATAAACCCCTAGACAGATGGCTGCCACCCTTTATCTTGCGATCTTGCAAGGCATTCATCGCAAGCCTCGGCAACGCTCCTCCGAGCGCCTTGCGGGGCGCCCGGAGAAGACAGCGCAGAACAGCCCTATTTCATCGATGCGCGTGCGTTGCGAAATAGGCGCATCCAGGGGGTGTAGCCGCCGTGGGTGGTTTCTGCCGCGCCCTGGTCGGCGGGGCCCCACTGGGCGGGCCGCCATGACATGGCGACGTTGCGCGTGACGCGTTCGGGGTGCGGCATCATGGCGGTGAACCGGCCATCCGCCGTGGTGACGGCAGTCAGGCCATCGGGGCTGCCGTTGGGATTGGCGGGATACGCCTGAGTACGTGCTCCTCGGTTGTCCACAAAGGCGGCTGCGGCCAACACCTGGCGCGCATCGCCCTGGCGGGAAAAATTGGCGTAGCCTTCGCCGTGGGCCACCGCAATCGGCACCCTGGCGCCAGCCATGCCGCTGAAGAAAATGGAAGGCGAATCCAGGACTTCCACCAGCGACAGACGAGCCTCGTATTGCTCCGAGATATTGCGGGTGAAGCGCGGCCAGTGCTGCGCCCCCGGAATCATGTCGGCCAGGGCAGCCAGCATCTGGCAGCCATTGCACACCCCCAGGGCAAACACATCGGGGCGCGCAAAATAAGCCCCAAACTGATCGGCCAGGGCAGCATTGAAACGGATGGTGCGGGCCCAGCCTTCGCCGGCGCCCAGCACGTCGCCATAGCTAAAGCCCCCCACCGCCACCAAACCCTGCATATCGGCCAGGCTGATGCGGCCCGACAGCAGATCGGTCATGTGCACGTCCACTGCCTGGAAGCCTGCCACATCAAAAGCCCAGGCCATTTCGACCTGGCTATTGCAGCCTTGCTCTCGCAGGATGGCTATCTGAGGACGCACCCCGGTGGCAATGAACGGCGCAGCCACGTCTTCCTGGGGATTGAAGGTCACCTGGGGAGACAGGCCGGGGTCTTCGGTGTCCAGCCAGACATCGAACTGGGCCTGGGCGCAATCCGGATGGTCGCGGCGCGCCATGATGCGCCGGGTAGTCTCGGACCAGATCTGGCCCAATTCGGCCAGGGGACGGTGATACACAATCGCCCCATCACGGAACACCTGGAGTTCCTGGCGGGTATTGAGCATGCCCACCACCTGGGTGATGGCGGATAAGCCCAACTGCCGCAGATGCTGCAGGATGGCGTCACGGTGGACACGCGGCACTTGCAGCAACCAACCGGCTTCTTCGTTGAAAAGAGCCGTCAGATTGTGTTCGTGATGCAGCACGGCGACCTGATCGTTGCGGATCTTGTAGTCGCCGGCATCCGCCGTGTGCGGGTCGATGGTCAGCATGTCCAGATTGAGCGACAGCCCCACCCGCCCGGCAAAGGCCATTTCAGCCGCAGCGGCCAGCAGACCGCCATCAGATCGGTCATGACAAGCCAGCACCCAGCCTCGGGCCACCAGATCACGCACCGCCAAAAACGCTGTACGCAACAAGTTTGCATCGTGCATGTCGGGGGTTTCAATCCCGATGCCGCCATAGACCTGGCCCAGCACCGAGCCGCCCATGCGTTGGCGGCCCTCGCCCAGATCCAGCAGCAGCAGGACGGAATCCCCCGCATCGGTGCGCAACTGTGGTGTAACGGTCGCACGCACGTCGGCCACCGGCGCAAAGGCGGTGACCACCAGCGATACCGGCGAGACAACTTGCTGATCACCGGACTCGTCCTGCCAGGCGGTGCGCATGGACAGGGAGTCCTTGCCCACCGGGATGGACAGCCCCAGTGTCTGGCACCAGTCGCTGACTGCCGCCACCGTGTCATACAGGGCGGCATCCTGGCCTTCGGCCCCGCAGGCGGCCATCCAGTTGGCGGAGAGCTTGATGTCCTCCAGGCGCGCCACCCCAGCAGCAGCCAGGTTGGTCAGGGCCTCGGTGACGGCCATGCGGCCGGATGCGGCGGGATTCAGCACGGCAATGGGGCTGCGCTCGCCCAAGGCCATGGCTTCGCCTGCCACGCCCTCGTGGTCGCGCAGCGTGACGGCACAATCCGCCACAGGCACCTGCCAGGGGCCAACCATCTGGTCGCGGGCCGTCAAGCCGCCCACCGTGCGATCACCAATGGTGATCAAAAATGATTTATTGGCCACCGTCGGATGGCGCAGGACGCGCTCGATCGCGTCATCCAATTCGACCTCGACCAAGCTGAGCGGCGTACCGCGCACGGTCGAACGCCGGGCCTCGCGCTGCATGCGGGGCGGCTTGCCCAGAATCACATCCACCGGCACATCCACGGGACGCAAGCCCTGCGCCGGAATCTCGCCATGCGGGCGATCCAAGCCGGGCAGACCTTCGTCCAGGGTTACGCGCAGGCGGCGTTCTTCGGTGGCAATGCCCACCACCGCGTAGGGACAGCGTTCGCGATCGGCGATCCGGGCAAAACGGTCCAGGTCGGCCGGCAACAGGGCCAGCACATAGCGTTCCTGCGATTCGTTACTCCAGATCTCAGCCGGCGAGAGGCCGGATTCTTCCAGGGGGACGCGGCGCAGTTCGAATTCGGCACCTCGACCGGCGTCGTTGACGAGTTCGGGAAAGGCGTTGGACAGGCCCCCCGCCCCGACATCGTGAATGGCCAGAATCGGATTATCATCGCCTTGCTGCCAGCAGCGGTCGATGACTTCTTGGGCGCGGCGCTGCATTTCCGGGTTGCCGCGCTGGACGGAATCAAAATCCAGCTGGGCCTGGTTCGTGCCCGCACCCATGCTGGATGCCGCCCCGCCGCCCATGCCGATGCGCATGCCGGGACCGCCCAGTTGCACCAGCAAAGCGCCCGGCGGCAAAGGATCTTTATGGGTCAAACGGGCATCGATCTGGCCCAGGCCGCCGGCCAGCATGATGGGCTTGTGATAGCCCCAGCGCACGCCGTCCACAGTCTGTTCAAAGCTGCGGAAATATCCCAGCAAATTGGGTCGGCCGAATTCGTTATTGAAGGCTGCCCCGCCAATAGGGCCCTGGATCATGATGTCCAGAGGGGTGGCAATGCGCTCTGGCGCGCAGGCAGCGTCTTCCCAGGGTTCGATCGCATCATCCACTCGCAAGGCCGACACGGTAAAGCCCGTCAGACCGGCCTTGGGCTTGGAACCGCGCCCAGTAGCACCCTCGTCGCGGATCTCGCCCCCCGCGCCGGTCGCAGCGCCCGGGAACGGCGCAATCGCCGTGGGGTGGTTATGGGTCTCGACCTTCATCAGGATATGGCTAGTGATGTCCTGGCGGCGATAGATCGTGTCATCGGCCCCTGCCGCCTGAAACACCGAGGCCGGACCACCGGCCATCACGGCGGCATTGTCGGAATACGCGACCACCGTGCCCTCGGGCTGGGCCGCGTGGGTGGCGCGAATCATATCGAACAAGGTGCTGGACTGCGTCTGGCCATCCACCGTCCAGTGGGCATTGAAAATTTTATGGCGGCAGTGTTCACTATTGGCCTGGGCAAACATCATGAGTTCGACATCGGTGGGGTCGCGGTCCAGATCGCGATAGGCGCGCCACAGATAGTCGATTTCGTCGGCGGACAGCGCCAGCCCCAGGCGGGTATTGCAAGCGTCCAGGGCATCACGGCCCTGCGCCATGACAGGCACGGCCTGCACAGGCTGACCCGCCACAGGGGCAAACAGAGCCTGGCCGTCGAAATCGGCGGGCACCACGGTCTCGGTCATGCGGTCGTGCAAGCAGGCAGCCAGGGCCTGCTGCTGGGCTTGGTCCAACTGGCGGCTGCCCAACAGGCGGCGTTCTGGCTGTACCGTGTAGCACATGGCGCGTTCGATGCGATGCACCTGAGGCAAGCCGCAGTGGCGGGCAATGTCGGTGGCCTTGCTGGCCCAGGGCGAAATCGTCCCCAGGCGCGGGATCACCAGAAACTGCAAGGCATGCCGGTCAGGCGCAGCCGGTGCTGGCTGACCATCATCCAAGAGCGAATTCAGTCGTTGAGCATCCGCATCGGACAAGGCTGCATCCAGACCCACGAAATAGCAGGCTTGGGCGGTGATGGACGACACCGGCAGACCTTGTTGGGCAAAAAGACGCAGGAAATCCTGCTGGCGAAAATCAGACAAGGCGGCAGAACCGGAAATCTTCAGAACGGTGGTCACGGCTAAAGGCCCAACAATGGAGAAACCTTCATTTTACCGGGATCAGGCGCGCTGTATATGGAAAACCCTGAGCGCCTGTCTGCATCGGCGTCTGCAACCCCCTAAAATCCTTAGGGATCCGGGTAGCTGATCTGCAAAATATCGAGTTCCTGCACGCCTGCCGGGGTCCGCAGGGTAATGGTGTCGCCCTCGCGGGACTTGATCAGGGCGCGCGCCACAGGCGACACCCAACTAATGCGCCCGGCCAGGGGTTCGGCCTCGTCCACCCCGACTATGGTGACGGTGGTTTCCTGGCCCTGGCTATCGCAATATTGCACCGTCGCCCCGAAAAAAACCTGATCCCGGTTGGGTTGCAAAGCGGGGTCCACAACTTCGGCAGCCTCCAGGCGACGGGTTAGAAAGCGGATGCGGCGGTCGATCTCGCGCAGGCGTTTTTTGCCGTAGATATAGTCGCCGTTCTCTGACCGGTCGCCATTGGACGCCGCCCAGGACACGGTCTGCACCACGTCTGGACGCTCGGTGTTCATCAAATGCATCAGTTCGTCGTGCAGCGCCCGATAACCCGTCGTGGTCATGTAGTTCTTGGTCCCGGCAGGCAGGCCCGGAGTCTCCGGCAACTCATCTTCGTCGTCGTTGTCGGTTTCCTTGACAAAAGCTTTGTTCATAGCGACTCCTGTGTCCAATCCAGCCACACCGGAGTCAGCTCATCCGGCAGAGGCGGCATCCTGCCTAATTCTGTGCGCCCTATTCCAGGCGCATGAAAATCCGAGCCCCGCGAAGCCTGAAACCCGTACTGCAGCGCCATGCGGGCATACTGCTTGTATTGGGCCGACGTATGGCTGCTGGTGATGACCTCGATGCCCTGCCCGCCCAGATCTTTGAAGGCGGAAAACAAGGCGTCATGCTGCTGCGGGGTGTATTTATAGCGCCCAGGATGGGCAATCACGGCCTTGCCGCCAGCCGCCAGAATCCAGGCCACAGCATCAGCCAGCGTCGCCCACTGGGTGGGCACAAAGGCACGCTTGCCTTCGCCCAGATAGCGATCAAAGGCCTGTTGCAAGGATTTCACGTGGCCTTCCTGTAGCAGGTGGCGGGCAAAGTGCACACGACTGATCAGATCGGGGTTCTCGACGTATTTCAGGGCACCGGCATAGGCCTGCGCTATCCCGCAGTCGGCCAACAAGACATCCAGCTGATGCGCGCGCGTGAATCGGCTGCGGCGAATCTCCGCCAGGCCGGCCTGCAAGGCCGGGTGGTCCGGCTGGATATTCAGCCCCAGAATATGCACGGTCTTCTGGCAAAACGTGACGGATACTTCCACCCCAGGGATAAAACCCAACCCGTGCGCCTGGGCCGCCTGGGCCGCTTCGGCCAAGCCGCTGGTCTCATCGTGGTCGGACAAAGCCCACCAGTCCACACCATTGGCGTGGGCCCGCGCAGCGACCTCTGCGGGCGCAAGCGCACCGTCGGACTGGCGGGAATGGCTATGTAAATCAACATTCAACATCATCATGCATCCGCGCTAACGCCCAAACCGGGCGACAGCGACTGTTTAATCCTGCTTGGCCAATAAGAACCGGCGCACAGCGGCGATCTGATCGTCCGCGCGCAAGGTCGGCGCATGGCCGACACCGGGGAACTCCACCGCCTGCGCATGCGGATTGCGGGCCAGCATGTCCTTGACGGTATCAGCCGCCAAAATATCCGACTGCGACCCACGCAGAATCAGCGTTGGCATCGTCAGATAAGTCCACGCCTGCCACAACAGGGCTTGGGCGGCCTCGGTTGCCTCGGTGGTTTGCAACTCGAAGGCCTGCGCCATGCGCAGATCGTAGTGCTTGACCCACTGCCCGTCTTGTTGATTGAACACGTGTTCGGTCAAGGCGCGCCAGCCGTCGGCATCATGCGGGCCGAAACCCTGGGATGACGACCGGACATAATCCACGGCCTGCTGAAAATGCTCAAAACGAAGATCCTGGCCGACATAGGTACCGATGCGCGACAAGCCATCCAGATCCAGCGTGGGGCCAATGTCGTTGAACACCATGCGTCCCAGCGGAATATCTGCGGCTGATCCCAGGCCATATGCCCCCCGGTTGGGACGCATCAAAGGCGCAGCCATCACCGCCCCCGCCAGCCCCAAGCCAATCAGCCCCCCCATGGATGTCCCCACCCAATCCAGCCGGGCGGGCTTCAAGCGCGCAATCAGGCTGACCATATCGGCCACATACTGCGGCACCACATAGCCAGTGGGGTCGATCAACCAGTCGGAGCGCCCACGGCCCACCACATCCGGGCAGACCACCCGATAAGTGTCCTGCAGGGTGCGTGCCAGCGGATCAAAATCCCGGCCAGTGCGGGTCAGCCCATGCACGCACAGCAGCACATTATCATTATCAGGATCGCCCCACTCCCAGTAAGCCATGCGATGCAGACCAGCCGGACTGGCGCAGGTGACAGACCGCAGGCGCGGCTCGGTGGTGGAGTCAGCGGCGATTGACATGATGTGCCCCTAGGATGAAGGTAATCCTTTGATTGTAAACGGCCCGCCAGCAAGTGCCGACGGGCCGTCTGAAATCCACCCCTGGGCGAGGCGTGTGCTGCTGCTAGATGTGCAAGGCTTGTCCCAGTGCCCGCAAAGCGGCCTCTTGGATGGCTTCTCCCTGGGTGGGGTGGGCGTGAATGGTATGGGCCACGTCTTCCAGCCGGGCACCTAGTTCGATGGACTGGCCAAAGGCCGCCGAAAACTCGGATACCCCCCGGCCCACGGCCTGCCAGCCCAAAATCAGGTGGTTATCACGCCGCGCCACCACGCGGACAAACCCGTCTGTGGATTCCAGCGTCATGGCGCGTCCATTGGCCGCCAAGGGGAACACGCCTTCGATTGCATCGATGCCCGCCGCCTGAGCCTGTTGGGCAGACAGTCCGCACGTCACGACCTCGGGATCAGTAAAGCAGACGGCAGGGATGGCGGCAGGAACAAATTGGCGGGTTTTTCCGGCGATCTGCTCGGCCACGCATTCGCCCTGGGCCATTGCCCGATGCGCCAGCATGGGCTCGCCGGTGATATCGCCAATCGCCCAGACCCCGTTCATGGAGGTGCGGCAACGGTCGTCCACGCGCACCGCCAGGCCATCCATGTCCAGCATCAGAGAACTAAGACCAAAGCCACGGCTGCGCGGCCGACGGCCCACCGCCACCAGGATCTGCTGCGCGGCCAGAGTTTGTTCGTCGCCTTTGGCTGGCTGGATGCGCAGCCCCTTGCCATCCTCGGACAGCCCCAGCACCTGGGTTTGCAGGTGCAACCCCACCCCCAGTGCCTTCAGCGCCTTGTGCACGGGCTTGACCAGATCGGCATCGTAAGCAGGCAAAATGCGGTCTTGGGCCTCGATGATATCGACCTTGACCCCGAGTTTGCGATATACCGTGCCAAGTTCCAGCCCGATATAGCCCCCCCCCACAACAGCCAGGGACTTGGGGAGTTTTTTTGGTGCCAAGGCCTCGGTGGACGAAATGACCGGCCCCCCAAAAGGCATGAAAGGCAAGGCAACCGGCTCGGAGCCAGTGGCCAACAGCAGGTGTTCACAAGCAATACGCTGAGGCGCCCCAGCCTTGCCTTTGGCGACCGGGTCCACATCGACGGTCTTGCCATCGACGATGCGCGCCCAGCCCTGCACCACCGTGACCTTGTGCTTTTTCAGCAAGGCCCCGATGCCTGTGGTCAGTTTTTTGACGATGCCGTCCTTCCAGGCGATGCTGCGCTCCAGGTCGAGTTCCGGCGCCTGGGTGCGGATGCCCAGCGGCGAATCGCCCGCATAGCCCTGCAAGGCGTGGAACTGCTCGGCCACATGGATCAGGGCCTTGGATGGAATGCAACCGATGTTCAGGCAGGTGCCCCCTAAGGTGGCGCCTTCGACCAGCACCGTGGGGATACCCAACTGACCGGCACGGATGGCGGCCACATAGCCGCCAGGCCCCCCGCCGATGATCAGCAAGGTGGTTTGAATGGGATTGGACATGCTGGCTTACTCCACAAACAACAGCGCCGGGCATTCCAGATAACGCCGGATGCACTGGATGAACTCGGCGGCATGCATGCCGTCGACCACGCGATGATCAAAGGATGAGGACAAATTCATGAGCTTGCGCGCCACCACCCGGCCTTCGAGGAAAACCGGGCGCTCGACCACGCGATTGACGCCCACGATGGCGACCTCGGGGTGATTGATGACCGGCGTGGACACAATGCCGCCCAAAGGCCCCAGGCTGGTCAGCGTGATGGTGGAACCCGTGAGTTCATCGCGGGCGGCCTTGCCCTGGCGGGTGGCCTCGGCCAGACGTGCAACCTCGGCGGAGCAGGACCAGAGATCCAGGGTTTCAGCATGGTGCAGCACCGGCACCATCAGCCCGGCAGGCGTCTGGGCTGCGATCCCCAGGTGCACGGCCCCATACTGGGTAACCACCCCGGCATCATCGTCAAAACGGGCATTGATCTGCGGAAATTCGCGCAGCGCCAACACCATGGCCCGAGCCAGAAACGGCAACAGGGTGAGCTTGCCGCGCTGGGCGGCGTATTGGCTATTTAGCCGTGCGCGCAGAGATTCGAGTTCGGTGACGTCGATTTCTTCTACGTAGGTGAAATGCGGGATACGGCGTTTGGATTCCTGCATTTTCTGGGCGATCTTGCGCCGCAGGCCAATGACCGGAACCTGGGTTTCCTCGTCGTTGGATTGATACAACGACCCGGTGGTGCGGTTCGACGTCGCATTGCGGTCGCGCGCCAGCCAGGCATCCAGATCCCCGTGGGTGATGCGGCCTGCGGGGCCGGTGCCCGGCACATATTGCAAAGTAATGCCCAAATCCCAGGCGCGACGGCGCACGGCGGGCGATGCCAGAGGACGCTGACCCACCGCCCGAGCCGGGGCATGCGACGCCGCGTGGGGCGATACTGCCACCGAACGGGGTGCCTCCGCCACCGGGGCAGGAGCGGGAGCCGACGCAGCCACGACGGCCTGGGCCGGCACGGCTACCGCCACGGGTGCTGCAGCAGGCGCTGCCGGGGCCTCGGTCTTCGAGGCTGCCGTCCGGGTCTTGAAGGTGTGTTCGTTGCCCTCGCCCTCGATTTCCAGGCGGATGAGTTCAGCCCCCACCGCCATGACTTCGCCCACCTGGCCGCCCAGGGAGACGACCCGGCCATGCACCGGGGACGGAACCTGGACGGTAGCCTTGTCGGTCATGACATCGGCCAGGATCTGGTCCTCGACCACGGTGGCGCCCGGCTGGACATGCCATTCGACGAGTTCGACTTCTGCGATGCCTTCGCCAATATCCGGCATCTTGATGATATGAATACCCATTATGCCTCCCGGAACGCACGTTTGAATGCCTCGGCCACCCGTTTGGGGCCGGGGAAGTAAGCCCATTCATGGGAATGGGGATACGGCGTGTCCCACCCCGTGATGCGTTCGATCGGGGCCTCCAGGTGATAAAAACAATGCTCTTGCACCAAGGCGCAGAGTTCGGCGCCAAAGCCCCCTGTGCGGGTGGCCTCGTGCAGCACCACGCAGCGGCCGGTCTTGCGCACGGAGTTCAGGATGGTATCCAGATCCAGCGGCCAGATGCTGCGCAAATCAATGATATCGGCCTCGATGCCCGCCTCTTGGGCGGCGACCTCGGCCACATAAACCATGGTGCCGTAGGTAATGACGGTAAGTTCGCGGCCCTCGCGGTAAAGCGCGGCCTTATCCAGCGGCACGGTGTAATAGCCTTCCGGGACATTGCCCAGGGGGTGCTTCGACCAGGGCACCACGGGTTGGTCGTGATGGCCGTCAAAGGGACCGTTATACAGCCGTTTGGGCTCCAGGAAGATGACAGGATCATCGTTTTCAATGGAGCTGATCAACAGACCCTTGGCATCGTAGGGGTTGGACGGCATGACCGTGCGCAGGCCGGCGACGTGCGTAAACAGGGCCTCCGGGCTTTGGCTGTGGGTCTGGCCGCCAAAAATGCCGCCGCCGCAAGGCATGCGGATGGTCAGCGGCGCGGTATAGTCGCCCGCCGAACGGTAGCGCAAGCGCGCGGCCTCGGAGAAAATCTGGTCGGCTGCGGGGTAAAAGTAGTCGGCGAATTGAATCTCGACCACTGGCCGCAGGCCGTAGGCCCCCATGCCGATGGCTGCCGCCACGATGCCGCTTTCAGAGATCGGCGCGTCGAAGACCCGGGACTGGCCGTATTTGGCCTGCAGGCCTTCGGTGCAGCGGAATACGCCGCCAAAATAACCGACGTCCTCGCCGAAAACCACCATATTGTCGTCGCGTTCCAGCATGATATCCATGGCCGAACGCAGGGCCTGAATCATGGTCATGGGGCGTGTCTTGAGTTTTTCCTGTGCCATGATTACACCCCCAATTCCTGGCGCTGCCGACGCAGATGTTCCGGCATTTCCTTGTAGACGTCCTCGAACATGGTGGCCACGCTGGACGTGCGTCCAGTGGCCATCGTGCCATGGGCTTCGGCCTTTTTCTGGGCTGCAACGACTTCGGCCTCGCAGGATTTTTGGGTATCCTGGTGCTCTTTTTCGGACCAGATGCCACGCACAATCATGTGCTGTTTCAGGCGCGTGATAGGGTCACCCAGCGGGAAGCGCGACCAATCATCGGCAGGCCGGTATTTGGACGGGTCGTCCGAGGTGGAATGCGGCCCAGCCCGGTAGCTGACCCATTCGATGAGTGTGGCGCCGTGGTTGTTGCGCGCCCGATCGGCCGCCCAGCGGGACGCGGCATAGACCGCCAGAAAATCATTGCCATCCACCCGCAGCGACGCCAAGTTGGAGCCGATGCCGCGTGCGGCCAGGGTGATGCCTTCCCCGCCTGCGACGGATTGGAAGGTGGAAATGGCCCACTGATTGTTGATGACATTGAGAATCACCGGCGCCCGGTAAACATGGGCGAACAACAGCGCGGCCTGGTAATCGGATTCGGCGGTGGCACCGTCGCCAATCCAGCCGCAGGCAATGCGGGTGTCGCCCTTGATTGCCGAGGCCATGGCCCAACCCACCGCCTGGGGCATTTGCGTGCCCAGATTGCCCGACAGCGTGAAAAAGCCTTTTGCAGGCACGGAATACAGCACCGGCAACTGACGCCCTTTCAGGTGGTCTTTGTCGTTGGAGAAAATCTGGCACAGCATATCGAACAGCGGATAATCCTGGGCGATCAGAAGGCCCTGCTGGCGATAGGATGGAAAATGCATGTCGCCATCGCGCAAGGCCAGGGACTGGCCGATGGCAATGGCTTCCTCGCCCAGGCACTGCATATAGAACGAGGTTTTTTTCTGGCGCTGGGCAATGACCATGCGCGCATCGAAGATGCGGGTCTTGATCATGGCCTGCATGCCCCGGCGCAAAATTGCGTCATCCGGCGGGTCTTCGGCCCAGGGGCCCTGCGCCTGACCATCGTCATCCAGCACGCGGATCAGGCCCAGGGCCAGGTCGCGGGTGTCGTAGGGAATGGTGTCGATGGGAGGTTTTCGGGCAGCGCCTGCAGGTTGCAGCCGCAAATAGGAAAAGTCGGTCTCCTGACCGGGACGCCCCGAGGGCTCGGGGACATAGAATTTCAGGGGTGTCTGTGTCATGGTCGAGAAAATCTTTTGGATTTGCCATTAACCCGCTGGCGGGCAACAGTCGTCTTATGGACGGCTGGCGCATCATCGCCGATCCCGCAATTCAGCACAAGATCGGATAAACCATTAGGGACGCTGGCCATGCCAATACCGACGCGACGACTTCAATACACTGTACAACGACAGCCCATCGGCACGCGACTCGGCATTTACCCCGCCCTGCCAGTCAGTCCGCCAGACCTGCGTGTCCGCCTGCTGCCAGCGGCGCAGCACGGCATCCGCAGGATGGCCGTGGCGATTCCAGCGGCCTACCTGCATGATGACATGGCGGGCGGACACCGCCGCCACAAATGCCGCTGACGAAGACGTGCGCGATCCGTGGTGGGCAGCCACCACCACATCCACCGGCGTCAGGCCCCGCGCCACCAACACGGATTCCGTGCGGGCTTCAATATCCCCGGTCAGCAGCAGGCTGTGATAGCGCCCCCGCACCCGCAGCACACAGCTACCTGCATTGGCCTGTACGCCTTTGCGTTCACCGCGCACATCCAGGGGCCACAGAAATTCAAAACTGACGCCGTCGATCTGCCAGCGTCCGCCAAACTGACAAAAACTGGCGGCCAGCGGCGCAGTGGCAGGCTCAGCCTGCAACAGACGGGCCTCACGACGCAACCAGGCAGGCAGATCAAAGGAACTGTAAGTCTGTTCTACCGGCATGGCATCCAGGATGCTGCGCACCCCGCCCGCATGATCCAGGTCCGCGTGCGACACCACCAAGACATCCAGCCGCCGCACCCCCAGGGCCCGGGCCACAGGCACCACGGTGCGAACGCCCTCATCGCTATCGCGGGCATGACGGGCACCTGTATCGAACAAGATGGCGTGCTTTGCCGTGCGCACCAGCAAAGCACTGCCCTGCCCGACATCCAGGGCATGCAGATCCCACTCGCCCAGCGCCGGACGCGCAGGCACCCACATCAGCATGGGCAACAGGGCCAGCCAGCCCCAGCGCTGTCGGCCACCAAGCCAGACTGGCCAACGCAATGCAGATGCAGACCATCCTCCCCTGGCCTGTGCACCAACGGATTGGCGCGCCGTGCGACGCGGCCAAAGGGCCACCGCCACCCCGGCTGAAGCCAGAAGATACAAACCCGCAGGCACCGTCGGCACCGGCCAGGTCGGCAACCGGGCCAACCAGGCCGTGGGCACCATCATCCAATCCAGCACCCCATGCGCGAGCCAGGCCAGAACATCCGCCAACCAGTCCAGCCCCGGCACCAGGGCACACGCCGCCAACAGCAAAGACAGGGGCGTGACCAGCAATTCAATCAGGGGGATGGCATAGGCATTGGCCAGCGGCGACACCAGCGATACTTCATGAAATATCCAGGCCAGCACTGGCGCCAGCGCCAGGGTAATGGCCCACTGCAGGCGCGCCGCCAGGCGCAATCCGCGCAGCCAGCGTTGGCGGCATGATGCAAGCGTCGGCGCCGCCACCGGCACATCACCCGCCGCCGCAGTGGTACTGTCCAGCCCCACCGCCAGCAATACCCCCACGGCGGCAAAAGACAGCCAAAACCCACTGGCCAGCACCGACCAAGGGTCCAGTGCCACCACCACGAGGGCGGCCAAGGCCAGCACCCGAGCGCCACTGAGGCGCAACTGCAGGATCTGAGCCCCCGCGACGACCGCCAGCATCATGAAAGTGCGCTGGGCGGGAACCCCCCAGCCAGCCAGCAGGCAATACAGCCAGGCCACCAACAAGGCGGCACAGGCCCCGGCCCGCCTTGCGGGCCAGCGCTCGGCCAGCAAGCGGCCACGCCAGGAAAACCGGCGCCAGCCCCAGATCACCGACAAGCCCCCCATGCCTGCCAACATGGTGATGTGCGAACCGGATATGGACACGAGATGCGTCAGGCCTGTGCGGTTGAAAACCGTCCAATCGGCATCATCCATGCCATCCTGGTCCCCGATGGCCAAGGCGCGCAGTACCGCCCCATAGCGTTTTCCAGCTAGATAAGGCGCCATGGCCTGCCGGATATGATGTCGCGCCCGGTCGGCCACCGTCGACAGGCTGTGCCAGGGTTCATCGTGCAAATACTCGGGCGCTCCGCGCACCGTGCCTGTCGCCCGTATATCGGCGGCAAAGGCATGGCCCTCGTAATCAAAAGCGGTGATGTTCTGCGCGGCCTGGATCGGCCGCAACACCAGGGCCATGCGCCAGACCTGACCGGCATAAATATCCGGAAATGGCGGGTCTGCGGGCTTGGCCGCCGCATAAGGGCTACGCCAGCCGGATGCCGACCAGTTGACCAAGATGCGCTGGGGCACCCCCGGCGGATGAGCCTGCAACACTTCCGCCTCGAACCGGACCCGATCCGGCTGCAGCCGCGGCAAGCCCTGCACCCGCAAGATCACCCGGGACACCCGATCCGTATTGCCCGCATCCAGCGTCTGATCCAGCCGCCGTTCAGCCCAGAAAACCGTCACCGCTGCCGCCAGCAAGGCCGCCGACAGGCACGCCAGCAGCATGCGACAGGTTTGGAGCAGGCGCCCCAACCATAAGGCCAGACGTGCGTGACGAAGAAACCTAGACCTGATTCTGCTTTGGGGGCGACCGCCGAGCCATGGAATCAGGCCCAACAAGGCCAACGGCAGCAAGCCCCAGGCCAGAACACCCGGCCAGGCAGGCAACAGGGCCAGGCGGTGCACCGCTACGACTCCCAATAGCCCTGCCCCGACGATCAAGCGCCCGATCATGCCCTGTCTCCCAGCCTGCCCAGACCGAAGACACTACGTCACGCCGATAGGACAGTTCCAGTCCAGGTTGACAAAATTGCGCGCTTAATTGGTCAGATAGGCTGAACCAGGGCCAGCCTGGGCAGCGATCGCTGTGCATTAGCGGCGCATTGACCAATCACCGCTGCCCGGGCCTCGCCCCGCAAGCTCGCCAGGCAATCAGCCACACCCGCTATTTCTGCAGGCTCGTTGCGGGCTGGCTGAGCATGCCCCTGGGCATCCCGGCCCAACCAGGCTGGGGCCATGTCCGGCGCATCGGTTTCCAGCACCAGGGCGCCGATCGGCAACTGGGTGGCCAGGCGCCGGATCTGCAAGGCCCGATCAAACGTCAGCGCCCCGCCCATCCCCAAAGAAAAACCCAAATCCAGAAACTGATGCGCCTGCTGAAAACTGCCATTGAAGGCATGCGCAATGCCACCGATGGGCGACTGCCTGCGCAGGTATTTCAATAAAACATCCTGGGATTTGCGCCCATGCAGCAGTACCGGCAGGCCAAACTGCCGGGCCAGGCCCAGTTGGTGGGCATAAAATATTTCTTGGCGGGCGCGCTGGGCCGGGGCATTGTGATCCGGCACAAAAAAAATCCAGGCCGATTTCACCCACGGCAACCAGGCGAGGATCATCCTGCCAGGCGTGCAGGCATTGCGCCAGGGCCAGCAGGTCTTGATCATCCGCCTGCGCCACATACAAGGGATGTATCCCCAGCGCATAGCGGCCTCCCGGCCAGGACCAGGCCAAATCTCTGACCGCCTGAAAATTGCTGCGCCCCACTGCTGGAATCACGATTTGCCGTACCCCGGCGGCCACAGCGCGGGCAATCACCGCTGCCCGGTCGGCATCAAACTCGGTTGCATCCAGATGGCAGTGCGTGTCAATCAGCATGGCGCAAGCACCCGGCCTGCATGTGCAGCTGCCGATGCGCCAGCGCAGCCAGGGCCGGGTCGTGCGTGACGATAATGAAGGCCGTGCCCAGATCCTGATTGATCTGGCGCAGCAACGCAAACATCGTATCGGCCGTGTGGCGGTCCAGGTTGCCGGTGGGTTCGTCGGCCAGCACGCAGGCCGGTTGGGTGACCAGGGCGCGGGCCAGGGCCACGCGCTGGCGCTCGCCCCCGGACAACTGACCCGGAAAATGCGCCATCCGCTGGCCCAGCCCCACCTGATCCAGCATTTGACTGGCCTGCTGTCGGGCCTGGGATCGTGCCATGCGGCGCACGATCAGCGGCATGGCAACATTATCCAGGGCGGAAAATTCCGGCAACAGGTGATGAAACTGATACACAAATCCCAGGGACTGATTGCGCAAGCGGCTGCGCTGGCGCTCGGACAGGCCTGCGGCAGCCTGGCCCGCCACCCAAAGCTGCCCCTGGTCGGGCTGGTCCAGCAAGCCCAGGACATGCAGCAGCGTGCTTTTGCCAGAACCGGAGGCACCAATAATCGCCAGCATCTCGTGGGCATGCACCGTCAGGCTGACGTCTTGCAGCACATCCACCCGCCCAGTGCCCTCGTCATAGGACTTGGACAGGTGCTCGGCGCGCAGCACCACGTCGGCTGATTGGAATGATTCAGTCATGACGCAATACCTGGGCAGGCTGCAGGCGCGACGCCCGCCAGCTGGGATATAGCGTCGCCAACAGAGACAAGACCAATGAGGTCAGCCCGATGACCGTGATATCGCCCATCTGGGGATTGGATGGCAGTTCGCTGATGAAGTAGATCTGTTGCGGCAAGAACTGCACCCCCAGCATGCGCTCTATCCAAGGCACGATGACGTCGATGTTATACGCGGTCAGGGTGCCCAACAGCACCCCGGCTGCCGTGCCAATCACGCCGATCAAGGCTCCTTGTACCAAGAAAATACGTGCAATCTCTGCCGGGGTGGCCCCCAACGTGCGCAGGATCGCAATATCGGATCGCTTGTCCTTGACGGCCATCACCAGAGAGGACAACAAATTGAAGGCGGCCACCGCCACAATCAGGGTCAGGATCAGGAACATCATACGTTTTTCGGTTTGCACAGCGGCAAACCAGGTCCGATTATTCTGCGTCCAATCCATGGCGCGCACCCCCGGTGGCATGAGGGCCAGCAGTTGACGCGCCACAACCGGGGCTTGCTGCATATCCGCGATACGCAGCCGCACACCGCTGATGCCGCTGTCGCGAAACACGCGGGCGGCGTCTTCCACATTGATGAAGGCCAGCGTTGCGTCATATTCGTAATAGCCCGAGGAAAACACCCCAGACACCGTGAACTGGCGCATGCGCGGAGAAAATCCCGCCGGTGAAATCGAGCCCTGGGGGGCCAGCAGCAGCACCGTATCCCCCACCCGCAGGCCCAGCGACTGGGCGATCTGGCTGCCAATCACGACTTGGTACGACCCAGGGCTCAGACTGCTCAGCGAACCGGACTCCAGTTGCCCTTGCAAATCCGATACCTGGGGTTCAGTCGCCGGATCGATGCCGCGAACCTGAACGCCGCTGAGCGACTGTCCCTGGGCCAGCATGGCCTGAGCCGCCACAAAAGGCGCAGCCCCGCGCACGGCAGGGTCCGTCTCGGCCTCGCGCGCCAGGTCCTGCCAATGATCCAGTACCTGTTGATGCGACACGCCCGGTAAATAGAGTTCTATATGGGGTAGCACCGACAGCATGCGATCCCGCACCTGGGTCTGAAAACCATTCATCACGGACAGCACGATAATCAGGGCTGCAACCCCCAGCGCAATCCCCGCCATCGAGCTGGCCGCCACGAAAGACACGAAGCGGTCGCCTCGGCGGCCCCCGCGGCCAGTCCGCGCCAAGCCCGCATAACGCGCCCCAATCCACCACTCATAACTCATCTAAACAGCCTTTGCTTGCGTTTGACTCTACAATTCCGCCATGCATATCGTGATCCCTGGGGCCTGGCCCGACCCTGAAGTCGCCACCGAACTGGCACCCCATCTGGCGCAACGCGCCCCCACCCTGGCCCACTGGCTAGGCAAAGGGAAACCCGTGATCAGCCCCAGTCTGGCGGCAAACACTTGGTGCACCCCATTAGAACACTGGCTGCTGGATGCGCACGGCTTTATACCCGCACCAGCCGAGCATATTAGCGCAGGTCTGGGGCCTCTGCGTGCGCCTACGCTGGATGATGAGCCGGTCTGGCTGGCCGAGCTGATCCACATGGCGCCTTCACGCGATGGCGCCGCCCTGTTGCCGGCCGACACGCTGGCGATCACGACAGAACAATCCGAGGCGCTCTGGGCATCCGCCCAAGCATACCTGGAAGACGGCCTGCAGCTGGAACCGCTGCTGACCGATACCTGGCGCGTGCGCTGGCCATCGAACCCGACGCTGCCCTGTGCCAGCCCAGCCCTGGTGGCCGTCAGTGCAGTCAACGACTGGTGGCCCCAGGCCCCAGCAGCCCAGCCGTGGCGGCGACTGGTCAATACTTTGCAAATGGCATGGTTCGAGCATCCGATCAACCTCGACCGCCAGCGCAACGGCCTGCCACCCATCAATAGCCTCTGGCTGTATGGCGGCGCCCGCCCCAGCCAATTGACGACCTCGCTGCCACCAGACCTGCACATCGACACCCGCCTGCAGGCCTTGGCCACCGCCCAGCGCTGGGGTGAGTGGATAGAAGCCCTGGCCGATCTCGATCAGCAATTATTGACGCCCATGGCCAGCCAGCACCCTATCTTGGTCCTCGGCGGACGCGACCGCTATGCCAGTGTCACCGTATCTGGTGGCTGGCTGGCGCGCTTGAAAACCCAAGACTGGAGGCGCTGGTGGTGCAGCCGCTGATTCGTCCGCGCCAGTCCCGCCGGCAAGGCACGCAGGCACTGACGGATGCCGGGGTCCATCCGCTGCTGGCCCGGCTGTGGGCGGCACGCGGCCTGTCTCAAAGCACTGCGCCCGACTGGGCCAACCTCATCCCGCCGACGCGCTTATCCCAGGGACAACAGGCCGCCGATTTGCTGGCCGATGCGATTGCCAGTCAGAAAAAGCTACTGATTGTGGCCGACTACGATTGCGACGGTGCCACCGCATGCGCCGTGGCGGTGCGTGGATTGCGTCTGCTGGGCGCGCAGGTGGACTTTCTGGTGCCCAACCGCTTCGAGACCGGCTATGGCCTGTCGCCCGCCGTGGTCGAGCTGGCCTGCAAGCACGCCGCTGGACGGCCCGATCTGCTGATCACGGTGGATAACGGCATCGCCAGTGTCGAAGGCGTGGCAGCGGCCCAGGCGGCAGGCATCCAGGTGATTGTCACAGACCACCACCTGCCGGGCGATGCGCTGCCCCAGGCGCTGGCCATCGTCAATCCCAATCAGGCGGGCTGCGACTTCCCCTCTAAACACCTGGCCGGCGTCGGGGTGATTTTTTATGTGCTGTTGACCCTGCGTGCCACCTTGCGCGCACGTGGCGTGCTGCCGCCGCGCGGCGGCCCGCGCCTGGATGCCTTAAGCGACCTGGTGGCCTTAGGCACCGTGGCCGACGTCGTGCGGCTGGATGACAATAACCGTCTGCTGGTGACCCAGGGCCTGAAACGTATCCGCCAGGGACAGATGCAGGCGGGCATCGCAGCGCTGTTTGCCGTGGCCGGCCGCGACCCCCGCATGGCCAGCACCGCCGATCTGGGCTTTGCCCTGGGACCCCGCATCAATGCCGCTGGCCGCATGGCCGACATGAGTATCGGCATCCACTGCCTGCTGGAAGACGATCCGGCCCGCGCCCTGGCACTGGCCCAATCGCTGGATGAAATCAACCGCGAACGAAGGGCCCGCGAAACCACCATGCGTGATCAGGCCCTGGCACAGCTGGATATACAGCCCCCCAGACAAACCGCCAGTCTCTGTGTATGGCAGCCCGACTGGCACCCCGGCGTGATCGGCCTGGTCGCTTCGCGGCTGAAAGAAACCTACTGGCGCCCCACCCTGGCATTCGCTCCCGACGAGCACGACACGCTGCGCGGATCAGGGCGATCCATCCCCGAGGTCCACCTGCGCGACGCGCTGGACCTGGTCAGCAAGCGCCTGCCCGGCGCCATCCTGCAGTTTGGCGGCCACGCCATGGCCGCCGGCCTGATCCTGCGCCTGGCCGCATTCGAGGACTTCACCGAGCAGCTGGATCTGGCGGTACGCACGCTCAGTGGCCAGGATGCTTTCGAGCCCTGCCTGGAGACCGATGGCGCCCTGGAGCCCATGTATTTTTCCGTGGAAACCGCAGCCATGCTGGCAGAACAGGTCTGGGGTGCAGGCTTTGCGGCACCGCTGTTCCAGGGATATTTCCAGGTCATCCACCAGCGCGTCCTGAAGGAGCGCCACCTGAAGCTGTTTCTGGAGCACGACGGCCAGCGCCTGGATGCCATCTGGTTCAATCATGCCGACCCCCTGCCCGAGCGCATCGAAGCCGCCTATCGACTGGAGCGCAATACCTGGGGGGGACAGACCACCCTGCAGTTATTGATCGAGCACGCGCGCGGCGCTTGAGGCCCGACCCGGCCAGACCGCCAGCACCAACCCCAACAGCGCCAAGCCAAACGCCAGGGCATGCAGGCGACTGAAGGATTCCCCCAGCGCCAGCACCCCCACGCAAGCCGCCCCCACCGGCAGCATGGCGGTAAAAACGCCTGCGCGCGAAGCCGGCACGCGGCGCAAGCCCGTCATCCACAATAGAATCGTCCAGCTGGCGGCCAGGCCATACAGCAGCATTGCCCCCCACATGGATATAGACACCGCTGAAAAATCGAAATTCCGGGCCGTCCAAAGCCCCGCCGGCAGCATCAGCACAAACCCCCAGACATTCATCAAGGCACTGATGCGCTTGGCAGACAGGCTGCCCGTCAACTGTTTGCCGATGACGGCATACGCCGCCTCGCACAGCACGGCCCCGCCCAACAAGGCGTAGCCCAGCCAGTGCTGGGCAGCATCCCCGACCTGGGCCTGATCCGCATCGGGTTGGGCCAGCGCCAGCAGTGCGATGCCCAACACGGCGCAAAGAATAGCCAGCACGATCTGGGGCCGGATGGCCTCGCCCAGCACCAAACGGCTGAGGACGGCAATCGCCGCCGGAATGGCGGACATGATCACCCCAGCCGCCACGGCATTGCTGTAGCTGACGCCCAGCACCATGAACACCGTGAACAGAAAGCTGCCGATGAAGGACTCCAGAAAAATCAGCCAATGCAGGCGCATCGTCAAGGGCGGCTCGGTCGCGGGTTTACGCAGCCAATGCAGCACCGACAGCCCACCGATACCAAAGCGCAGGCAACCCAGCAAAAATACAGGAAAAATCAAGGCCAGCGGCTTGCTGAATGCCACATATGCCCCGACCACGAACATGCTGCCCGCCAGACAGACATATGCCACCCAAGGCACGGAGCTTGGTGCGGCATCCTGCGGACTCATGTCCTGGCCCGGCGCGAAGACATCACAATGCCCCCGATAATCAGCAAAAAGGCCGTCGCATGATAGAAATGCGGGCGTTCGCCCAGCAAAGCCGATGACAACAGGGCCGCAATCAAAGGGGTCAGATTATTGAAAAAACCCGCCAAGGTCGGCCCCACCCGCTGCACCCCGGCGCCCCAGCAGCGAAACGCAATCACCGCCGGGCCGACGGCCACGAACGCCACGGCCAACAGCAAAGGCCAGCCCCACACTACCTGACTATCGGTCAGTTGCCATTCCAGCGCCGCAAACATCCCGGACCAGGCCGCCCCATACAGCACCTGCCCCAACAAGAATCCCGCCCAATGCGCCCGCACCGGCGCATCCGCCGGAACCTGAGTCAACTGCCAGCTGTAAAACGCCCAGATAATCGTGGCCAATACCATCAGCAAATCGCCCACCACGAAGCGCAAGGCCAGAAACTGATCCCACTGGCCATGGGACAGAACGATGGCAACCCCGGCCAGCGACAGCCCCGCCCCCGCCATCTGCGCCGGACGTATCGCCGCCCCATGAAACATGCGCCCCACCAGCATCATCCAGACCGGCATGCTGGCCGCCACCAGCGTGACATTGACCGGGGTCGAGGTATGGAGCGCCAGGTATTGCAAAGAGTTATATAGCCCAACCCCCAGCAAGCCCAACATGGCATAGCGCGGCCATTCCCGCCAGACGGCGCTGCCCCGCTGCAATACCCGATAGCCAAACGGCAGCAGCAATAGCAGGGCCACGGCCCAGCGAAAGAAATTAAGCGTCATGGGGGGGACCAGATCGGCCACCGCCCGGCCAACCACCGCATTGCTGGCCCATAAGGCGGGGGGCACGAGCAGCAAAGCCACGGTCCCGGGAGTCAAACGTTCATTCATGTATCATTTGCCTGCATAGATCAGCAGGGATTCTAACCGTCAATTAATTCTTGACATAATACCGCCTCAAGCCTTAACATAAGGGCTTGTTTCATCAGCGGTTTTCAGCATTCACCAATTTTTCGGCTGCCTATAGCAGGTATTGCACCTGCTGCCTCTTTAGGGCGGCTCCGTCCCTGCCTGGTCCTGATCGCCTTTGCCCCATGCCTGCCTCCCCAGAGAGCCGGTTCACGGGGCATTTGCCCGCTGACACCAAAGAACTTTACGGGAGCCCCAATATGGCTAAAGAAGAACTACTCGAAATGCAAGGATCCGTCACTGAGGTCCTGCCAGATTCCCGCTTCCGCGTGACGCTGGACAATGGTCACCCAGTGATTGCCTACACCGGCGGCAAAATGCGCAAGCACCACATCCGCATCCTGGCCGGTGACAAGGTCACCCTGGAAATGTCACCCTACGATCTCAGCAAGGGCCGCATCACTTTTCGCCACCTCAACCGTCCGGCCGGCTCGGCTCCGACGCAGCAGCGTCGCCGCCACTGATCCACAGATCGGCTCAGTGACAATCCGGCACGGTCTGGTCCAGATAAACCTCAAAGGCAATGGACTTGGCCTGCTGCTGCGCAAGTTTTTGCAACTGCGCAGGCGCCACCGACTGGTGCAGGGCCGCCACCGCATCCGCCGACAAATCAGCCCTTTGCAACTGCACCAGCGTCACCTGTCTCTCGGGGGCCAACTGGGCCGAGAACTTGCGCCACTCCGGAAACCTCAGCAACTGACGCAGCAAGCCCTCATCCTGCACTGCCGCATCACATCGCCCAACCCGCAAAGCCAGTAAAGCATCCGTGGCCGATGGATAGACTTGCTCGATCGCCGCATGGCGGGCCGCGAGTTCACCGACATAACGGCCATCCGCACTAAGACAGACCGTGCGCCCCGCCAGATCGGCCCATTGATGTATATCGGTGTCCGTGCGCATGATCGCCATGGGACTGACCGACCAGTCCAGCACCCGACGCTGCACACCAGCAGGCAGGTCTTCCGTCGCTGACCACACCCCCACCCAGCCATCCAGATCGGATTGCTGCAATTTGCGGCCCACCTGATCCTGTGCCACAGCCTGCAAAGTGGCCGCATGCGCAGTCGCCTGGCCTGCCAGCACTTCAATCCGCGCAGAAGTGCGAGGCTTGGCCCCCGGTTCGGGCGCAGGTGGGACTTCGGCCACCCCGACGCGCCAACCACCGGCTTCCTGAGCCACGGCCGGTACGGTCACAATAAACCCCACCAGCGCCGCAACAGCCGTCGTGCGGATCAATGCCGCAGCACGTGTCAAAGAAACTGGAAGCAAAGCGAAATCAGACATATTGATAGCGCAGCACACTGCGTTTTATGTTCTCTAAAAACACTTGGTCGATCAGGGTAGCCAGAATGGCGATGGTCAGAATATTGGCCATCACCCCCACCATGTCGGCAGTCTCGCCGGCATAGGCCAGCGAACGCCCCAGCCCCTGGCCAAAGCCAATCAGCATTTCAGCCGAAATCAAGGCACGCCAGGCATTGCCAAAGGCCAGTTGAGCCCCGGTGATGAGTTCTGGCATGACCGCAGGCAGATAGACCCGGCGCACCATGTCCCAGGGGCTGGCCCCCATGACCCGGGCTGCCGACACATGGGTTTGCAACACGCTCTCGGTGGCGTTCATGACCGATAAAGCTGCCGGGAAAAATGCCGCCAGAGCAATCACCACGATAATGGGGATATTGCCAAAGCCCATCAGGATCAGGAACAAAGGGACCCAGGCGATCGACGGGATGGACTGCAGGATAATGATGGCGGACTTCAGGACTTCGCGAAAGAACAGCAGCAGCCCGCCCGCCAGACCGAAGCCCACCCCAAACAACAGGGCAAAGCCATACCCTACCCCCAGGCGCCCCATGCTGCCTGCCAGCACAGCCCGGAACTCGCCGGATTGCAAATCATGCCAGACCCGCACCAACACCCCCGGCACCCCCGGCATCAGAAAATCCGGCAAGGTCCAGGCCGCCATCTGCCAGACCAGCAAAATGGCGGCAATAGCCACCAGCATGGCCAGTTTGCGGGCTGTGGGTGAAATACGTTTGCTTGTGCTCATAATCAAGAAGAAGGCCGGAATCACATCCGGCCATGGGGTTGGATGCGGGGTGGCGATTATCGCACCCCCCGACAGATTGATGCTTTAAAGCTTGCGGGCCTGCTGCCATTCCAGGTCGACAATGGCCTTCACGTCAAAGGGCTGGCCATCGGCTGTTTTCAGCGCACCATGAGCCTGCATGATGTCGGCGACTTCCTGCATGCGGCCCAGGTCGTCCGGCGTCAGGGCAGGATTGAAGGTCTGCGTCTGGATCGCTTTGCTGATGATCTGATCGCGCGGCAGATCGCCCTGATTCAGGGTTTTCAGGGTGGGCTCGGCAATAAAGTAGCTGGAGATCAGCTTGGCTGCCTCGTCGGGCTTGCTTTGCAATAATTCGATTGCCTCGGCTTGGGCATCCAGGGATTTCCAGACCAGATCCTTCTTGTTTTTCAGGGTCTCGCCTGAAGTAATCGTGACCATGCAGGGGAAAGGCCAGACCGCGCCAATTTCATAAATCTGCTTGACCGGCGCAATCAGTTGAGCAATGCTGGCCTGAGGCTCGAACAAAAAGGCGGCATCCACGCGTTTGCCCACCAGCGACTGCACCGCCACCTGTGGGCTCACGCCCATGATATTGACATCCTCGACGGCCAGTCCGGCGTCCTTCAGAACCACCCCGCGCAAGACGGTATCGGCCGTGCTGCCTTCTTTTTGAGAGGCCAGTGTATGGCCCTTGAGATCGGCCACGGTATTGATATTGACATCATCGCGCACCACCAGGGCATGAAAGCCCCGCTGCGCACCAGACACGACTTTCAGGTCGGCTCCGCGTGAAGACCACGATGCCGCATTGGTAAAGCCCAGCACGCCGGTATCCAGTTGGCCGCCGACAATTGCCTTGATCAGGTCGGTGCCCGACTTGAATTCAACCAACTGCACGTCCAAACCATGTTTTTCATAGAACTTGCCCTCGAAAGCGGCAATTGCCTGGGCGTCATCCATGACACGGATATACCCCACCTTGAAAGGATCGGCGGCAAACGCCTGGGACGCAAAGGTCAGGGCCGCCAGGGCGGGGATCAATAAACGGCTGAATTTCATGCTGCAAGTTCCTCGGGATATGAAGACGAATCGGAATGTGTGTCGGCGACGATGCCCAGCAAGCCCAGAATTTCTCGGCGCATCTCGGCAAAACCCGACAAATCATGGGTTTTATCGCTGGCGGTCAGATGGAATTCCTGGAGCAGGCGCGAAGGCCGAGCACTGAAGACCAGAATGCGATCAGCCAAAAACAAGGCTTCGTCGACATCGTGGGTCACCAACAGCACGGTGGGCCGTGTCTCCTGGATCAAGGTGCGCAGGGCATCTTGCAAGGTCATGCGCGTCAGGGCGTCCAAAGCGCCAAAAGGTTCGTCCAGCAGCAAGACTTCAGGCTGCGTGATGAAGGCGCGCGCCAGGGCGCAGCGCTGGCGCATGCCGCCCGACACCTGATGCGGGAAATAGTCCTCAAAGCCTTTTAAGCGGACCTTGTCCAACCAGGCGGCGGCCTGCTCCCGGGCCTGGGCACGAGGAATCTTCTGCAGCTCCAGCGCCATGGCGACATTTTGCAGCAGGGTCAGCCAAGGGTACAGGGCATTTTCCTGGAACATCAGCATGCGGCTGGGGTCTGGGCGACGGATGACTTGGCCATCCGCCAGCACCTGACCTGCGCTGGGTGCTTCCAGGCCGGCGGCCAAATGCAGCAGGGTCGATTTCCCGCAACCAGACGGCCCGACCAGCGCGACGAGTTCGCCGGGCGCGATATCACTGCTGAACTGCTCGACCACCGAGAGATCGCCAAACTGTTTTTCGACTTGCCTGAAAGATAAATTCATGGTTTTTCCTGCCAAGCCAGCCAAACCGGGCTGACCCACGCTGCAAAATAACGGGACTGTCGATACTTTAACGACCATGCTTAATATCCAACAACAATAAATTAATGATTTTTTTATAACTAAAAGATATATGTCGACGCGTTACCATGAACCATCCGCTGAGGCAGGAACTTCATCATGACCAGCCAGATGTCCCCAGACCCAATCACGTGGCTGCTGACAGCACACGCCAGTACGCGCCAGCACCTGGAACAGCTGCTGCACACCCCTGCACCCGCCCTGGACCCGGCCACACAATCCGCCATCGCCTGGTTCGACAGCCCTGCACAGCTCCAGCACCACATCCTGCGCGATATCCTCTGCCCCCTGCTGATCGAATCCATGGCGGGTTCCGACGCCGTGTGCATCAAAGGCATGACCCAGTCGCTAGAGACACAGGGCACCCGCCTGGGCCAACAGTGGCGTCAACAAATTGCCCCGGGGCTGCTGACCCAGCCACCAACAGCCACGCAATTGGCCGCCTGGGTGCGCGACTACCTGGCATATCTGGACCAGGCGGATGACGAGCTGCTGCCCATGGCCGCCCGCCTATTGGATGACAAGGCCCTGGAAACAATTGCCCAGGCATGCCATCAATAGTGGTTTGCCCTAATCGTCAAAATATTACAATTTGATTAAACTTCGCGAGTTCAGCCCCTGATCAAGCCAGGGGGCCGTCAGACAAGGAACGCATCATCATGCACCTTGCTACCCGGAGGTTCTTCATGAAATTCACCACCACCCGCCTAGCCACTGCCATTGGCCTGTCCCTTACCCTGGGACTGGTGTCCGTCACCGCCAATGCGGCTCCGATCGTCATCAAATTCAGCCACGTGGTGGCCGACTCCACACCCAAAGGCCAAGGCGCCCTGAAATTCAAGGAGCTGGCCGAGGCCGCCCTGCCAGGCGAAGTCGAAGTCCAGGTCTTCCCGAACTCCCAACTGTTTGGTGACGGCAAGGAAATGGAAGCTCTGCTGTTGGGCGACGTCCAGATCATTGCTCCTTCGCTGGCAAAATTCGACCGCTATACCAAAAAAATCCAGATCTTCGACCTGCCCTTCCTGTTCGACGACATGGCGGCGCTTGACCGCTTCCAGGCCAGCCCCGCCGGGCAAAGCCTGCTGGATTCCATGCAATCCAAGGGCATCCAGGGCCTGGCCTACTGGCACAATGGCCTGAAGCAAATGTCCACCAACAAGGACAAGCTCACCCGCCCCGAAGACGTCAAGGGCCTGAAATTCCGCATCCAGGCATCCGACGTGCTGGAAGCCCAATTCCGCCAATTGGACGCCAACCCCCAGAAACTCGCCTTCGCCGAGGTCTATCAGGCCTTGCAGACCGGCGTGGTGGACGGTGCCGAAAACCCCTGGTCCAATATTTACTCGCAAAAATTCCACGAAGTCCAGAAAACCATCGCCAATACCAACCATGGCGCCCTGGACTACATGGTGATCACCAATGCCGGCTGGTGGGATGGCCTACCTGAAAATGTCCGCGCAGCCCTGAAAACCGCTATGGCAGGCGCCACCGAGCACGCCAATAAGCTCGCCAATGAAATCAACGAACGCGATAAAAAACTGATCGCTGACGCCGGTAAAGCCAAAATCCAACCTCTCTCCAAGGAAGACGTTGCTGCCTGGCGTACCGCCATGCAGCCAGTCTGGGAGAAATTCCAGGACGGTATCGGTGTAGACCTGATCGAAGCAGCCAAGGCATCCAACCAGCCTTCCTGATTCCGGCTATCATTCGCTGATTCTCAGTACGGCCGCTACCTAGCGGCCGTTTCGCATCCTACCAAGGAGCCCTCTCCATGCTGAAAAATTGGCTGGAACATACAGAAGAAGGTTTGATCGCCTTCCTGCTGGCGGCCATGACCCTGGTCACTTTTGCCCAGGTCGTGGCGCGCTACGTCTTCAACTACAGCTTTGTCTGGGCGCTTGAGCTGACCATGTATTTCTTCGGCGCCCTGATCTTTTTGGGCATGTCCTATGGGGTACGCGTCGGCGCCCATATCGGTGTCGATGCCGTGGTGCGTCTGCTGCCCGCACGCACCGCCCGCCACTTGGCGATTGCCAGCACCCTGCTTTGCATTATCTACGCCATCATCGTGCTTTACGGCAGCTGGATCTACGTCAGCAAAATTCACATGATCGGCATCATGGCCCAGGATCTCCCGATTCCGCAGTGGGTTCCCCGCCTGGTCATGCCGCTCGGCTTTGCCCTGCTGATCTACCGCTTCGGCGAAGTTCTATGGCACCTGATGAAGGGCGATCACGCCTCGCTGTTGGGTGACGAGGTCGCTGACGCCATGAAATACCGATCTGACGACACAGGGGACAACACATGACCACGCTTGCCCTCTTTGTCCTGCTGTTTGTCTTCATGTTCATGGGCCTGCCTGTGGCGATTGCCCTGGGCCTGTCCTCGCTATTGACCATTATGGCCTTTGGCACCGACTCCCTGGCGTCCCTTTCACTCAAGCTCTACGAAACATCCGAGCACTTCACCCTGATGGCCATCCCCTTCTTTATTCTGGCGGGGGCCTTCATGACCACCGGTGGGGTGGCCAAACGCATGATCCGCTTTGCCATCGCATCAGTCGGCCATCTGCACGGAGGCCTGGCCATTGCCTCCGTGCTGGCCTGCGTGCTATTTGCCGCTGTCTCGGGATCGTCCCCGGCGACTGTGGTCGCGGTCGGCTCCATTGTCATCGTCGGCATGGTGCGGGCAGGCTACACCGAGTCTTTCGCCGCCGGGGTGGTGTGTAATGCCGGTACGCTGGGCATTCTGATTCCGCCCTCCATCGTGCTGGTGGTGTACGGGGCAGTCACCGAAACCTCGGTGGGTGCGCTGTTCATGGCGGGCGTGGTGCCGGGTCTGCTGCTCGGCCTGGTACTGATGGTGGCAATCTATATCATCGCCCGCGTGCGCAAGATGCCGCGCCAGCCACGCGCCAGCATGGCCGAAGTCGCTACCGCTGCCCGGGATTCGATCTGGGGCCTGCTGCTGATCATCATCATTCTGGGCGGCATTTACGGCGGGATCTTCACGCCCACCGAGGCCGCTGCCGTGGCTGCCGTCTACGCCTTTGTGATCGCCGTATTCGTGTATCGCGACATCGGCATGAAACAAGTCCCGGAGGTCCTGATCGACGCGGCCAAGGTGACCATCATGCTGATGTTCATCATTGCCAACGCCTTGCTGTTTGCCCACGTGCTGACCACAGAACGCATCCCGCAGGCAATCGCCGAGCAGATCATCGCCTGGGACATGAGCAGTTGGCAGTTCCTGATCGTGGTCAATATCCTGTTGCTGGTGGCCGGGGCCTTCATGGAACCCACCGGAATCATCCTGATTCTGGCGCCAATCCTGTTTCCCATCGCCATGGAACTGGGCATCGATCCCGTCCATCTGGGCATTTTGATGGTGGTCAACCTGGAAATCGGCATGGTGACTCCACCCGTGGGCTTGAACCTGTTTGTCACGGCAGGCATCACCAAGATGAATATCTCGCAGGTGATCCGGGCCGCCAGCCCCTGGCTATTGTTGCTGCTGACCTACCTGGTGTTCATCACCTACGTGCCGAGCGTCAGCCTCTGGTTGCCGGGACTGTTCCACTGACACTCAACGTCATCTAATGCAAAAAGGCCAGGAAAACCTGGCCTTTTTGCTTGGTGAACGATTTATGCGCGAGCCTGGCGCAGCACACTGCGCACCATGCCATAGAACGTAATCGCCCAGGCCAGCAAGGCCGCATGAAAAAATACCCAGGACACACCCGTCAAAAACCCGAATTCCATGGCGTGCTCCAGCTGCCAGGTACAGGCCGCGTACATGCCCAGCGGGAACACCATGCCCCAATACAAGGGGTCGTACTCGAATGGAAAGCGCTGGAAGATATAGCGCCACACCCCCAGCAGCAGCAACATGGGAATCCACCAGGTACCGGTCGCCCAATAAAACACGGTAAAGCCCTTGAGAAAAGGGACGAGCGACACCAAGAACGGGGCATCCGGCGCATTCAGAATCAGTTGGGACCCGGCCAGCGTGGAAATCGCCATGGCTCCCATATTGATCCAGTACGGCGGCGAGAGATCGCTGGGCGGAAAGCGAAAAAACACATAACGATAAAAAATCAGAGACATCATCCAGATATAGAACATCCCTCCCCAGAGCCACATGGACAAGGCCAGAAAATTCAACTCTAGTCTGAACGGCTGGCCAATGCGGGCCGCCAACAATGCACTGGATACCGCCAATGACTGGGTTGCCACCACCGCCAGCAGCCAGGCACCGCTAATGCCACGATCCAGGGTGGGCTTTTCCGTCTTGACGGTGAACGCGGTGAAAATCGTGTACATCAGCAGCACCCACAGCACCACCGACAGCCCCCAGAGGGCCACGCCCAGTGGAATGTGATCCAGCTGAATCATCATCTGGCTGGATAAAATCCCCGTCGCCGCCACCATGGTAAAAAACCCCGGTCCTTTCAGGTGGCTGACCATATCGCCGAAAAAATTCCGGGGATAGCGCACGGCACGCAGTACATACAGCACCCACAGCACCAGAAACTGCACGACATTGAGCCCCAGCAAGACACTGGCTATCCAGGGATAGCCCATCATGTGGGCACCAATCGACACAATGCCGGTGGCCATGACCAGGCCAAAATACGCCGGATGCATGTCCTGCAGACGGCTCTGGCGTCCCGATGCCTGCCAGGGGGCGCCCTGGACCGCTGATGCGCCCGGCGCAGTCGGCACCCTGGATTGCTGACTCAATCCGCTAGTCTCCATGTGGTTCTCCTGATGCATAACAAACATGTCTTTCTTGACGCGCTAAAATAGCAGATTCCCCTAAAGTGTAATGTGCTATCGCTCGTACTCCGGTCAGTGGCCGGTGTGGGCCAGCCATGCGCTAGATTCAAGCCACCATCAGACAGGACCCCCATGGAAGCCGAACGCCAGAATCAGATCAGCAACCACATCGAAGATTACCTGGAACGCCAGGATATTCTACGGAGGTATCTTTGACTACGATACCAAGTCCGAGCGCCTGATTGTCGTCAACGCAGAGCTGGAAAACCCGGATGTCTGGAACAATCCCACGCACGCCCAGGAATTGGGCCGCGAGAAAAAATCCCTGGAATCCGTGGTTCAGACCTTGACCGAGCTGCAACAAGGCCTGCTGGACGCGCGCGACCTGTACGAGCTGGCCGCTGATGACGACGATGAACCGACCCTATTGGCCATCGAAGCCGACTGTGCCGCCCTCGGAGAGCGTCTGGAAGCCCTGGAATTCCGGCGCATGTTCGACAACCCTGCCGACCCGCTGAACTGCTTTGTCGATATCCAGGCCGGGGCCGGTGGCACCGAAGCCCAGGACTGGGCATCCATGTTGTTGCGCCAGTACCTGCACTACGGCGAACGCAAGGACTTCAAGGCCGAAATCCTGGAAGAATCCGAAGGCGAAGTCGCCGGGATCAAATCCGCCACCATCAAATTCGAAGGCGAATACGCCTACGGCCTGCTGCGCACCGAGACCGGCGTTCATCGCCTGGTGCGGAAAAGCCCTTTTGATTCCTCGAATGGCCGCCACACGTCTTTTGCCAGCGTGTTTGTATACCCGGAAATCGACGATTCCTTCGAAGTCGACGTCAATCCAGCCGATCTGCGGATCGACACCTACCGCGCCAGCGGGGCCGGTGGCCAGCACATCAACAAGACCGACTCGGCCGTGCGAATCACGCACAGCCCCACCGGTATCGTCGTGCAATGCCAGAACGACCGGTCCCAGCACCGCAACCGCGCCGAAGCCATGCAGATGCTGAAGTCCCGCCTGTACGAACTAGAGATGCGAAATCGCATGGCCGAGCAGCAAAAACTCGAAGACTCGAAAAGCGATGTAGGCTGGGGTCACCAGATCCGATCCTACGTGCTGGACCAAAGCCGCATCAAAGACCTGCGCACCGGGGTCGAAATCTCCAATACTCAAAAAGTCCTGGACGGCGACCTGGATCCCTTCATTACTGCCAGCCTGAAACAAGGCGTATGAGACATGAGCACGCAAGACACACCAGCCCCTGATGAAAACCGCCTGATCGCCGAGCGGCGCGCAAAGCTCTCCACCCTGCGCGAACTCGGTCCGGTCTATCCCAACGATTACCGGCCAGATACCCACGCCGCCACCCTGCACGCCGACTACGGCGCACTGGAGGCCGAAGCCCTGGAAACCCAAGGCATACAGGCCCGCGTCGCCGGGCGCATGATGCTCAAACGCGTCATGGGAAAAGCCAGCTTCGCCACCTTGCAGGACGCCTCGGGGCGCCTGCAACTGTACCTGGATCGCGGCGTGCTGGGCGACGAAGCCTATGCCGCCTTCAAGACCTGGGACATTGGCGATATTCTGGGCGCCGAAGGCCAGGTATTCAAAACCAACAAGGGCGAACTGTCCCTGCGCGTGCAATCCCTGCGCCTGTTGTCAAAATCCCTGCGCCCGCTGCCCGATAAGTTTCACGGCGTGGCCGACCAGGAACTGCGTTACCGCCAGCGCTATGTCGACCTGATCATGACCGACAGCACCCGCCAGACTTTTCTGGCGCGCAGTCGCATCGTCAATGCCATCCGCCAGATCATGACGGATGCCAACTTCCTGGAAGTCGAAACCCCGATGCTGCACCCCATCCCAGGAGGGGCCGCCGCAAAACCCTTCATCACGCACCACAATGCGCTGGACATGGAGATGTACCTGCGCATCGCACCAGAGCTTTACCTGAAACGCCTGATCGTCGGCGGCCTGGAACGCGTCTTTGAAATCAACCGGAACTTCCGCAACGAGGGCGTGAGCCCGCGTCACAACCCGGAATTCACGATGATGGAGTTCTACGCCGCCTACACCGATTATCGTTGGCTGATGGACTACACCGAGTCCCTGATCCGCGAAACCGCCCTGCAGGTATGCGGTACCGCCGATCTGTCCTACCAGGGTCAGCCCCTGGACCTGAGCCGCGCATTCGACCGCCTGACCATTGTTGAGGCCATCCAGAAATACGCCCCGGCCTACACGCTGGCGCAACTGCAGGACGAGGCATTTCTGCGCCAGGACTTGCGCCGCCTGGGGGCCGAGGTAGACGGCCCGGTACTGGCCAATGTCGGCCTGGGGGCGCTGCAGTTGGCGCTCTTCGAGGAAACCGCCGAAGCCAAGCTGTGGCATCCGACCTTCATCATCGACTACCCCATCGAGGTCTCGCCACTGGCCCGGGCATCAGACACCCAGGCTGGCATTACCGAGCGATTCGAACTCTTTGCCTGCGGCCGCGAGATCGCCAATGGATTTTCGGAATTGAACGACCCCGAAGATCAGGCCGCCAGATTCCAGGCCCAGGTAGCCGCCAAGGACGCGGGTGACGAAGAAGCCATGTATTTCGACACGGACTACGTGCGTGCGCTGGAATACGGCATGCCGCCCACGGGCGGCTGCGGCATCGGCATCGACCGCCTGGTCATGATGTTGACCGACGCGCCGAACATCCGCGACGTGATTCTGTTTCCCCATCTGCGCCGCGAGGACTGATCCGCTGGCAGGGTACGGTGACTGGCCAGTCTGGCCATCACCATGCCCTGATGAAACCGATTAGACGGTAAATGATTCGCCGCACCCGCAGGCGGCTTTTTCGTTGGGATTACGGAATCGAAAGCCCTCGTTCAGGCCTTCTCGGGCGTAATCCAGCTCGGTCCCCTGCAGGTATGGCAGGCTATCGGGGTCTATATACACGCTGACCCCGAATTGCTGAAATAACTGATCGGCTGCGGCGGGCTCGTCCACGTATTCGATCTGGTAGGCCATGCCCGAACACCCGGTGGCTTTTACCCCCAGGCGCAGGCCCAGGCCATGGCCACGTTTATCGAGATGACGCCGGATGTGATCGGCGGCGGATTGTGTAATAGTGATTGCCATAAAGACCTCGGTAATGGAAATCGGTGATCAGGAGTGCTTGCGGGTGTAATCGGCCACGGCTGCCTGAATGGCATCCTGAGCCAGCAAGGCACAATGCAGTTTAGCTGGCGGCAAGGCCAGCGCCCGAACAAAGTCCTGGCTATCAATGGCCAGGGCCTGATCCAGGCCACGCCCCTGCAGCCATTCGGTGGCCAACGACCCTGCGGCAATCACAGCGCCGCAGCCAAAGGCGCGGAAGCAAACCGCCTGGATCTGGTTATCCTGCAAACGAATCTGCAATTTAAGCACCTGTCCAAGCTGGGGCGTCCCCACCAGCGCGGTGCCCACCTGGGTGTCGTCTGGATCAAACGAACCCACATGGCGCGGGTGCAGGTAGTGATCCAGAATAACATCTCCGTAAACAACTGGCGCGGCCATCAAAGCACCTCCGTCCAGCTGGCCAGCGTGCCTGCCTGACGCATTTCCCATAAGGGGGATAAATCCCGCAACCGCAGAATCTGTGTGCGCAACAAACGGATAGCCAGATCAACCTGATCCTGCGTAGTGTAGCGCCCCAGCGTCAGGCGCAGAGAGCTATGCGCCAAGGGGTCGCTACGCCCCAGGGCGCGCAGCACATAGGAAGGTTCGAGGCTGGCTGAAGTACAGGCCGACCCGGTGGACACGGCCAATTCCGGGATAGACATCAGCAGGGCCTCGCCCTCGATGTGGGCCACGCTGAAATTCAGTGTATGCGCCACCCGCTGGTCTGGGTGACCATTCAGGTAGATATCGGGCAGATCCTTCAGGCCATCCCACAGCCGATCACGCAGCGCCCGAATGCGCGGGACTTCTGTATCCATCAACTGGGCGGCCAGGGCATAGGCCTGGCCCATGCCGACGATCTGGTGCGTAGGCAGGGTCCCCGAGCGCAGGCCACGTTCGTGGCCACCGCCATGAATCTGCGCCGCCAGACGCACACGCGGCTTGCGCCGCACATACAGGGCGCCAACACCCTTGGGACCATAGGTTTTATGCGCGGACAGGGACATCAGATCGACGTCCAGCGCCTGGACATCGATCTGAACCTTACCGGTGGCCTGGGCGGCATCCGTATGCAACAACACGCCATGCTGTTTGGCAATGGCGGCCAAGGCAGCAATGTCCTGGATGACGCCAATTTCGTTGTTGACCAACATCACCGAGACCAGGATGGTGTCGGGGCGCAGGGCAGCCTGCAGAACCTGTGGGTCCAACAGCCCATGGGCGTCCACATCCAGGTAGCTCACGCTGAAGCCTTGTTGTTCCAGGGCCTGGCAGGCATCCAGCACGGCTTTGTGCTCGGTGCGCAGGGTGATGATGTGTCGCCCGCGCGCCGCGTGAAATTCAGCCACGCCCTTAATGGCGAGGTTATCGGATTCGGTAGCGCCGGAAGTCCAGACAATCTCGCGCGGGTCTGCATGGATCAGACCGGCCACCTGGGCGCGTGCCTGTTCTACCGCGTCTTCGGCGTCCCAGCCCCAGGCATGGCTGCGCGAAGCCGGGTTGCCAAAGCGCTGTGCCAACCAGGGCACCATCGCCTCTACCACCAGGTCATCGACCGGCGTGGTGGCAGAGTAATCAAAGTAAACAGGGTGATCCAAAAACTGCGACATCAAGACTCCAATCAGGCCAAGACGGTCTCCCGTTGCGTGTCATTGGCCACCGGAGTAATCGGAATCGTGGGACGGCCGCTACGCAGCTGCCCGGATTCCTGCCATTCGCGCAAACGCTGCTGATCCACCAGATCCTGCAGCGAGACTGAATCCAGGTAATCCAGCATTTTACGACTAAGCGTGGCCCAGAGGTCGTGAGTCATGCATTTGCCCGAGCGCCCATTGCGTCCGATGTCGCAATTTTCCTTGCCGCCGCAACTGGTGGCATCCAGGGGCTCGTCGACGGCAAAGATGATGTCTGCCACGGAGAGGTCGCGGGCATGACGCGCCAGGGTGTATCCCCCGCCCGGCCCGCGCACGCTATCGACGAGTTCGTGGCGACGTAGCTTGCCAAATAGCTGTTCGAGGTAGGATAAGGAGATGTTCTGGCGCGCACTGATCGCTGCCAGGGTAACTGGGCCGCTATGATGACGCATCGCCAGATCAATCATTGCTGTTACGGCAAAACGCCCTTTCGTCGTCAAACGCATGATGAAAACCTCTTTTCTGAGTCCAAATCAATCGGATAACCCTATATCCGACTATTAGAGTCAAGTATACCCTGATACCTGACTAAAATACTCAGCTTTAAGCCCACTACACCCAGCATATTGATGAAGATCAATTTTACTCGATGCGTCCCGGAAAGGCTCTGAGACCATTCGAGGGCCGCCCCAGGGCAACCCTCGGATGGATGGCGCCGACCAGCTTACTTATTTTTCTTCAGCGCACAGGTGTTCAACCCCACCAAGCGATAAAGCGGACAAGTGCCTGCCAACCCGGTAAGCAGCGGCACCAGCCCCACCCACCCCCACCAGCCCACCATGTTCGTCGCAGCCAAAGCAACCAGCACAATGCCGACGACAACACGCAATACTCGATCAATGCTGCCAATATTCGATTTCATAAGCTTTCCTATAAAAAATGAAGGGGAAACAGATCAACACTGCGCAGATGCCTAAAACCAATGAATCAAGGACAAAAAATGTCCTTTAGCGTAGCAATCAACTTGACGACATTCGGGTTCTCAATGCGGTAGTACAGCGTCTGCGCCTCGCGCCGATACGCCACCAGGCCTTCGCCCCGCATCCGGGTCAGATGCTGCGAGAGCGCCGATGGGCTCAGGGGAACGCTTTCATTGAGCGCTCCGACGCTCATTTCGCCATGAATGATCAACAGACACAGCACCACCAAGCGATTAGGATTGCCTACCGCCTGCAGCAATGCAGCAGCTTGTGCGGCACTGTCTTGCAACAGTTCGATGTCGGACTTTTGTTGAGCCATATCAGAAGATATTCAATCTATAATTTAGAAAATTCTTAATTTAGTATATTATAAAATAAGATTTTTAGAAAGCGCCTTGCCCAAACCAAAGGGCGTGGCAACTGCCCCCGCATCCACCTGAAAACAGGAGTTCCTCCATGACCGTTGCGCCATATAAACAACTCACCCAGACCATCTCGACCAACTTGGCCCAGTTGCACAAGACTCAGGCAGGCGTGATGAAAAGCTTTGGCGACATGGGCAAGGCCGCCATGGCAGGCGGTGCCCTTGATTCAAAAACCAAAGAACTGATCGCCCTGGCCGTCGGCGTCGCCGCCCGCTGTGATGGCTGCATTGGTTTTCACACCAAGGCGCTTGCGCGCCTGGGCGCCAGCCACGAAGAAGTGCATGAGGCCCTGGGCGTGGCCATCTACATGGGCGGTGGGCCAGTGGCAATGTATGCAGCCAATGCCGTCGCTGCATTCAATGAATTCTCAGATCCGGCCCACGACTGAATAAAAAAAGCCCCAGTCATACTGGGGCTGCCAAGGCAAATAGAGGATGGGACGGAAGGGTCAGGCTGCCTGATACTGCAGGGCGCGCTTGCGCACCAATTCAAGCACGCCCTGACTGGCATCCTCGATGTAGTCCAGAACCTTATTGAAGCCTTCTGGGCCACCGTAATAGGGATCAGGCACTGTGGCTTCCTCGTATTCGTTGGAGAAGCGCATCAGCAGCATGAGCTTATGCTGATAGATTTTCGGGCAGCGTTGCTGCAGCGCCGACAGATTTTCCCAATCCATGGCGAGGATCAAATCGGCGTCGCGAAAATCGTCAGCCGCGATCTGACGGGCTACATGAGCCGACAAATCGTAGCCGCGTTTACGCGCAGCGGTTTGCGCCCGCGCGTCCGGGGCCTCGCCCACGTGGAATTGGTGGGTGGCGGCTGAATCGACGCTGATGGCGTCGGACAGACCTGCCTCGTCGACCAAGTGTTGGAAAACGCCCTGGGCAGACGGGGAACGGCAGATATTGCCCGTGCAGACAAAAAGTACCTTATGCATGATAGGTGAAAGTGTGAGGGAAAACCCGGAAATTGGCAAGCTTTTTTATTCAAGATTCATAAAAAAACCTCGTGATGTCAGAACTTTGCAAAATCCGACATTCGACCCATGCGCCCGATGACAGGTCTGAGGCAAACGGCATCTATGACAATAAGGCACGGTCCTTGAGGGCGCGCAGGGTATCCCGCACAGCAGCAGCCTGCTCAAACTCCAGATTGCGGGCGTGCTCGTTCATGCGCTGCTCCAGGCGCTTGATTTCGCGTGACAAGGCCTTTTCATCCCCCAACATGGATTCATCGAAGTCCGTCGCCAGCGCAAGCGGCGCCGCCGCGACGGACACCCCATCGATCAAGTCGCGCACGACCTTGTTGACCCCACGCGCCGTAATGCCATGTTCGATGTTGAAAGCCTGTTGTTTTTCTCTGCGCCGGGCCGTTTCATCCATGGCCCGACGCATGGAGTCCGTGATCCGGTCGGCATAGAGGATGGCCCGCCCATGAAGATGCCGGGCTGCCCTGCCTATGGTCTGGATCAGGCTGCGCTCAGAGCGCAAGAAGCCTTCCTTGTCGGCATCCAGAATCGTGACCAGCGAAACCTCGGGGATATCCAGCCCTTCGCGCAGCAGGTTGATGCCCACCAGCACATCAAAAGCCCCGAGACGCAGATCGCGGATGATCTCCACCCGCTCGACCGTATCGATATCGGAATGCAGGTAGCGGACCTTGAGGCCGTTTTCCTGCAGGTATTCGGTCAGGTCCTCGGCCATGCGCTTGGTCAGCGTGGTGACCAGGACTCTTTCGTGGCGGGCGATGCAGAGTTTCGCCTCGCCCAGCAGGTCATCCACCTGAGTGGCGGCTGGACGTACTTCAACCACCGGATCAACCAGGCCGGTAGGCCGCACCACCTGTTCGACGACCTCGTCGGCATGGTCCGCCTCGTAAGCCCCCGGCGTGGCAGAAACAAACACGCATTGCGGCATGCGGGCCTCGAATTCCTCCAGTTGCAAGGGCCGATTATCCAGCGCTGAAGGCAGGCGAAACCCAAACTGCACCAGCGTGGCCTTGCGTGAACGGTCACCCCGGTACATCCCCCCCAACTGCCCAATGGTGACGTGACTCTCGTCGATGAACATGAGCGCACCGGCAGGCAGATAATCAATCAAAGTGGGTGGGGGTTCGCCAGGCGCAGCCCCCGACAGATGGCGGGAGTAGTTCTCGATGCCCTTGCAAAACCCGAGTTCCTGCAGCATTTCAAGATCAAAGCGGGTGCGCTGTTCCAGACGCTGGGCTTCAACCAGATGGCCGTCAGCCGTTAGGTTGACCAAGCGCTCACGCAACTCGATCTTGATGGTCTCGATGGCGCGCAGCACGGTTTCGCGCGGCGTGACATAGTGGGAACTGGGGAAAATCGTGAAGCGCAGCAGATTCTGTACCAGCTTTCCAGTCAAGGGATCGAACAGGTCCAGGGATTCGATCTCATCGTCGAACATGGTGATGCGCAACGCCTGTTCGGCGTGTTCAGCAGGAAACACATCGATGGTCTCGCCTCGGGCGCGGAAGGCTCCCCGCCCAAAGTCCGTGTCGTTGCGTTCGTACTGCATGGAAACCAGCCGCGCCAGAACTTCCTGGCGACCAATATGGTCGCCAGTGCGCAAGGTCAGCACCATGGCGTGATAATCAGCCGGATTACCGATCCCGTAGATGCAGGACACCGTGCCAACGATAATCGTATCCTGGCGTTCCAGCAGGCTTTTGGTGGCCGACAAGCGCATTTGTTCGATGTGTTCATTGATGGACGAATCCTTTTCAATGAACAGATCGCGCGACGGCACATAGGCTTCGGGCTGGTAATAATCGTAATATGACACGAAATATTCGACGGCATTTCGCGGGAAAAATTCGCGCATCTCGGCATACAGCTGGGCGGCCAAGGTTTTATTCGGCGCCAGCACGATGGCGGGACGGCCCGTGCGGGCAATCAGATTGGCCATGGTGAAGGTCTTGCCCGAACCTGTCACCCCCAGCAAAGTCTGACACATCAGGCCGTCGCGCACGCCCGCCTCCAGCGCATCGATGGCGGCAGGTTGGTCGCCAGCGGGCGGATAAGGCTGATACAGCTGAAAAGGACTATCCGGGAAATACACAAAGCCCGGAGAATTTTTCTGGTTCTCCATGGTTCGCCTAGACATTATTCGGGTTAACCCCTTATTATCACATCGTTGGCCTCTGTGACCAAGACCATTTCTCTTTTGTCTCAACGGTATCTCATGACCTCACTATTCGCTTCTGTCGAACTCGCCCCTCGCGACCCTATTTTGGGTCTGAACGAACAATTCAAAACCGATAATCGGTCCACCAAGGTCAATCTTGGTGTGGGCGTCTACACAGACGACAACGGCCAAATCCCCTTGCTGAAGGCCGTGCGCCAAGCCGAGGCCATCCTGTTCGAACAGGCCGCCCCGCGCAACTACCTGCCGATCGATGGGATTCCCGGCTATAACCATGGCGCTGCCGCCTTATTGCTGGGGGAAAAATCCCCGCTGATGGCGGATCACCGCTCCCTGACCGTCCAGACCCTGGGCGGCACCGGTGCCCTGAAGGTCGGCGCAGACTTCCTCAAGCGCATCCTGCCCAATGCTCAGGTCGCCATCAGCAACCCCAGTTGGGCCAACCACGAAGCCCTGTTCTCGGCTGCGGGCTTCCCCGTGGTCAGCTACACCTATTACGACGCCGCGACTCATGGCCTGGATTTTGCCGGCATGCTGGCATCGCTGAAATCCCTGCCCGCCGGCACCATCGTGGTATTGCACGCGTGCTGCCACAATCCCACCGGCGTTGACCCAACCCTGGACCAATGGCGCGAAATCGCCCAAACGCTGCTGGCCAAGCAACTGGTGCCTTTCCTGGACATTGCCTATCAGGGCTTTGGCGACGGCCTTGAAGAAGACGCCGCCGTGGTGCGCATGTTTGCCGATCTGGGCATGACACTATTCATCAGCTCGTCATTCTCGAAGTCGTTCTCGCTGTACGGCGAACGCGTGGGCGCCCTCACCCTGGTCACCAGCGGCGACGAGGAAAGCACCCGGGTACTCAGCCAACTGAAGCGCGTCATCCGCACCAACTACTCCAACCCGCCCACCCACGGCGGTGCAATGGTCTCCACCGTGCTGAACAGCCCCGAGCTATTCAAGCTCTGGTCTGATGAACTGGCCGGCATGCGTGACCGCATCCGCACCATGCGCCATCAGTTGGTCGAGCAAATCCACGCCCAGGGTGTCACTCAGGACTTCAGCTTCGTGAAGACCCAGCGCGGCATGTTCTCTTACTCTGGCCTGACCAAACCTCAGGTAGAGCGTCTGCGCGAAGACTTCGGCATTTATGCCGTCGGCAGCGGCCGTATTTGCGTGGCGGCGCTTAACAGCACCAATGTAGACTACGTAGCCCGCGCCATCGCCCAGGTTCTGAAGGGATAAAATCGAACACAGGGCAGTCCCTGCGGACTGTTCTGTGCCTATTTTATCGAAGCGGCCTGCAGGCCGCGACGCGGCTTGCCTTATTTGGCACATTCGGACAAAATACAGGCTGTGATTTCATCCAGTACCAGCCATGTCCACCAAGCTTACTACCCGCCAATCGCAGATTCTGGCGCTTATTGCACAGGCTATCCATCAGGATGGCCGCCCCCCTACCCGGGCTGAGATCGCCACGGCGCTGGGTTTTCGGTCGGCCAACGCTGCCGAAGACCATTTACGCGCCCTGGCCCGCAAGGGCTACATCCTGCTGGTGGCAGGCACATCGCGCGGTATTCAGCTGACGGCACTGGCCCAGGCCATGCTGACCATCCCCGGCGCCACCGCAACGCAACAAACCCAAGACACCTCCTCCCCTACTCGCCACGCCGCCAACGACACCGGCGCAGCCATGCCCCCAGGCGATCTGCCTGGGGCTCCTGCCTGGATAGAATCTGCCGATCACCGCATGCTGCCCCTGATCGGCCGCGTCGCCGCCGGCCATCCAATCCTGGCCACTGCACACATAGAACGCGAAATCCCCATCTCCGCCTACCTGTTCGACTCCCCACCCGATTATCTGCTGCGGGTGCGCGGCAGCAGCATGCGCGATGCCGGCATCCTGGATGGCGATCTGCTGGCGGTGCGCAGCACCCCCGAAGCCCATCACGGACAGATCATCGTGGCGCGCCTGGGAGACGATGTCACCGTCAAACGCCTTGATCACCAGGGTCGACACATACGCCTGCTGCCTGAAAACCCGGACTTTTCCCCCATCGACATCAGCGCCGCCGACGATTTCGCCATCGAAGGCCTCGTCGTCGGCCTGATCCGCACCAATAAGCCGCACTAATCACTACCCTGTCCAACCCCATCCAGGACAAACACCAAAATCATCAAAAGCCGGGGACAGATGCTGTTAGCTGCACCAGCAAAAAGCCCCGCTCCTGATTTCTCAGGGACGGGGCTTTTGCCTGGATCACGCGCCAGTTAATTACCTGGGCCGCGTGCCAGTTAATGCTTCAACACATCACCGCCTGCTGAGGACGCCGGTTTCGAGGCCGCCAGGGCCTCGGCGGCCAAGCGGGCGACCTCTTCGTCAGACAAAGGGGTCGGCATATGCTGCAAGGCGACCTCTAGCACCCGATCGATCCAGCGCACGGGTATGATCTCCAGGTGGTTCTTGACGTTATCGGGCATCTCGGCCAGATCCTTGACGTTTTCCTCTGGGATCATGACAGTCTTGATGCCGCCGCGCAGAGCAGCCAGCAACTTTTCCTTGAGACCACCGATTTCCAGCACCTCGCCACGCAGCGTGATTTCGCCCGTCATGGCAACATCCGAACGAACTGGAATACCGGTCAGTGCCGAAACCATGGCCGTGGTGATGGCGATGCCCGCCGAAGGACCGTCCTTGGGCGTGGCACCCTCCGGAAAGTGCACATGCAGATCGTGTTTTTCAAAAACCTGATCGGCAATGCCCCAATGGCGGGCGCGAGCCCGGACCACCGTGCGCGCCGCCTCGACGGATTCCTTCATGACATCGCCCAAGGAACCCGTGCGGGTGACCACACCCTTGCCCGGCATGTCGGCAACCTCGATGGTCAGCAGATCGCCGCCCACCTCGGTCCAGGCCAAGCCTGTGACCTGGCCGACGCGGTCTTCCTTTTCGGCCATGCCGAAACTGTAGCGCCGCACGCCCAGGTAATCCCCCAGGTTATCCGAATCCACAGTCAAGGACTCAGAGACCTTGGATACTTTCCGCCCCTTGGTGACGGGATTGGCGGACAAAAGACGCTTGACGGCCTTGCGGCAGATTTTGGAGATTTCGCGTTCCAGTGCCCGCACCCCCGCCTCACGCGTGTAATAACGCACGATATCCCGGACTGCGGACTCGGCCACACTGAGTTCGCCATCCTGAACACCGTTGTTCTTCATGAGCTTCGGCAACAAGTGATCAAAGGCGATATGGACCTTTTCGTCCTCGGTGTAGCCCGCCAGACGGATGACCTCCATCCGATCCAACAGCGCAGGTGGGATGTTCAGCGTATTGCTGGTGGCCACGAACATCACATCCGACAGATCGAAATCGACCTCGATGTAGTGATCCTGAAAGGTATGGTTCTGTTCCGGGTCCAGGACCTCTAGCAGTGCCGAGGATGGATCGCCCCGGAAATCAGCCCCGAGCTTATCGATTTCATCCAGCAGGAACAGGGGGTTGCGAACCCCGACCTTGCTCATGTTCTGCAGGATCTTACCCGGCATGGAACCGATATAAGTGCGCCGATGGCCACGAATCTCGGCCTCGTCACGCACGCCACCCAGCGCCATGCGCACGAATTTGCGGTTCGTGGCACGCGCCACCGATTGCCCAAGCGAGGTCTTGCCCACCCCTGGTGGCCCGACCAGACACAGAATGGGTGCCTTGAGTTTTTCGACCCGCTGCTGCACCGCCAGATATTCGACGATGCGTTCTTTGACCTTCTCCAGACCGTAGTGGTCTGCATCCAGGACTTCCTCGGCGTTGGCCAGGGCGTTGTTGACCCGGCTCTTTTTGTGCCACGGAAGATTGATCAGCGTATCAATGTAATTGCGCACCACGGTGGCCTCGGCCGACATGGGTGACATGAGCTTCAGTTTTTTCAGCTCGCTATCGATTTTCTTGCGCGCTTCCTTCGACATGCGGGCAGCCTCGATCTTGCGTTCGAGTTCCTCAATGTCGGCGCCTTCCTCGCCTTCGCCCAGTTCCTTCTGGATGGCCTTGACCTGCTCGTTCAGATAGTAGTCGCGTTGACTTTTTTCCATCTGTTTTTTGACCCGGCCACGGATGCGTTTTTCGACTTGCAGAATCTCGATTTCGGATTCCAGCTGGGCCAACAGGGATTCCAGACGCTGGGCCGCCCCCGGCATTTCAAGCAAGGATTGCTTCTGGTCGATCTTCAGTGGCAAGTGAGCCGCAATGGTATCGGCCAGACGGCCGGCTTCTTCGATCCCGGCCAATTGAGTCAGCACTTCTTGGGGGATTTTCTTATTGAGCTTGACGTATTGCTCGAATTGGGCCATCACGGCGCGGCGCAAGGCCTCGGCCTCGGTTTGGTCGGTTGTATCTTCGGGGACACCCGTCACCCGCGCCACGAAGTGGGTCTCGGCATCGGCCACGGCATGAATATGCGCGCGCTGCAGACCCTCGACCAGCACCTTGACAGTGCCATCGGGCAGTTTCAACATCTGCAGAATATTGGCCGCACAGCCGATATCGTACAAATCGTCCGGTGTAGGTTCGTCCTTGCCGGCGGATTTCTGGGCCACCAGCATGATGCTGTTGCCGGCCTCCATGGCCAGCTCTAGCGCTTTGATGGAACGCGGTCGCCCGACAAACAGCGGGATGACCATATGGGGAAAGACCACGACATCGCGCAGCGGCAGCAGCGGTAGATCCACAGGGTCCTGGGTCAGAATCTGACTAGCAGACATGGTTGCATCCTAAAACGGTTATTCCAATAAAAAAGGAAGCGCAGGCTTCCTTTTTTGCATGTTGCCTGCTTGTTCATGTGGTGCCGGGTTGGCGGATTTCAAGACCCGGCACCGCAGTTTCAGTATAAGCGTAACCGCATGCCCCCATGATGGAGAAAAATCAAGCCGCTGCTGTCCGTAACGGCTTCTCCTCGGTCGTCGCGGCGCGCCGTGGGCCATGGACCAGTTGAGGCTTGGCCCGACCCTCGACGGCATCGGCATCCAGCACGACCCGATTGATATCCGGGCTGGAGGGCAGATCGAACATGGTGCCCAACAGGGATTGTTCCATGATGGAGCGCAGACCCCGTGCCCCGGTACGGCGCTTGATGGCGCGCTGGGCAATGGCAGTTAGCGCCTCTGGGGTCACGTCGAGTTCGACTTCTTCCATCTCGAAGAGCTTCTGGAATTGCTTGACCACCGCATTGCGCGGTTCAGTCAGGATACGCACCAGCGTATCTTCCTTGAGTTCTTCCAGCGTGGCCACCACGGGCAGACGGCCAACCAATTCGGGAATCAGGCCAAACTTGATCAGATCCTCGGGCTCGACCTCAGCAAAGAGCTCGCCCACGCCGCGTTCGGAACGCGCCCGCACGGTAGCGGAAAAGCCAATGCCCGAACGTTCGCTGCGATCACGGATGATTTTCTCGAGGCCATCAAAAGCCCCGCCCACGATGAACAGGATGTTGGTGGTATCCACCTGAACAAAGTCCTGATTGGGGTGCTTGCGCCCCCCCTGGGGCGGCACAGAGGCCACGGTGCCCTCGATGAGCTTCAGCAAGGCCTGTTGCACCCCCTCGCCCGACACGTCACGGGTAATGGAAGGGTTGTCGGCCTTGCGCGAGATCTTGTCGATTTCGTCGATGTAGACGATGGCGCGCTGGGCTTTGTCGACCTCGTAGTTGCAGTTTTGCAGCAACTTCTGGATGATGTTTTCAACATCCTCGCCCACATAACCCGCTTCGGTCAGCGTGGTGGCGTCGGCCATGACGAAAGGAACATCCAGCATGCGCGCCAGCGTCTGCGCCAGCAGGGTCTTGCCTGAACCGGTTGGGCCGATCAGCAGGATGTTGCTTTTGGAAAGCTCGACATCACCGCTTTTGGCCTCGGCATAGCGGATGCGCTTGTAGTGGTTGTATACCGCCACGGCCAGATTGCGTTTCGGCGTTTCCTGACCAATGACATAACCATCCAGGAAAGTTTTGATTTCCAGGGGCGTGGGGAGTTCGTTGCGCACGGCTTCGCGCGCGGCTTCTTGCTTGTCATCACGGATGATGTCGTTGCAAAGCGTAATGCATTCGTCACAAATGAACACGGAAGGACCCGCGATCAATTTATGGACTTCAGCTTGGCTTTTGTTGCAGAAGGAACAGTGCAAGTTCTTATCCTCGCCGGATCCTTTTTTTTCGGTCATGGCAAACCCGTGCTTATTTGGTTTCGTCGGTGCGCGAAACCAGGACTTTATCGATCAGGCCATAGGCCTGGGCATCCTCGGCCGACATGAAATTATCACGTTCCGTATCGGTCTCGATGCGCTGAATATCCTGACCAGTGCGTTCGGCCAGAATACCGTTGAGGCGCTCACGCAGACTAAGGATTTCCTTTGCCTGGATCTGAATATCAGATGCCTGGCCCTGCGCGCCGCCTGAAGGCTGGTGAATCATGATGCGCGAGTTAGGCAATGCGTAGCGCTTGCCTTTCTCGCCGGCAGCCAGCAGGAAAGCCCCCATGCTGGCGGCCAAGCCGGTACACAAAGTGGACACGGGCGGCTTGACGAACTGCATGGTATCGAAGATAGCCATGCCGGCGTAGACCGAGCCGCCCGGGGAGTTGATGTACAGGGAGATGTCCTTATCAGGGTTCTCCGATTCCAGAAACAGCAGCTGGGCCACGACAAGATTGGCGGACTGGTCATTGACCGGGCCGACAAAGAAAATGACACGCTCGCGCAGCAGGCGCGAATAAATGTCGTAAGAGCGTTCGCCCCGGCCAGACTGTTCGATCACGATAGGCACATAGCCCAGGCCGGTGGGGGTAACAGATTCCCCACCATACATCGATGCATAGAAATCGGTGAACCTGGACATTAATTCGTTCCCATCAAGGTATCAAAATCCACGGCCTCGTCGGTGACCTGAGCCGCAGCCAAGACATGATCGACGACATTGTCTTCGAGCACCAGGGATTCGATCTCGGCACGGCGCTGGCGATCGGACAGGTAGTAGGTCACGACCTGAGCGGGCTGCTCGTAGCTCTTGGCGAAGTCTTCGATGCGGGCGCGAACCTGCTCGGGCTTGGCTTGCAGATCAGCGGATTTGATCAGCTCAGCCACCAGCAGACCCAGGCGCACGCGGCGTTGGGCTTCGTCCCGGAAGGTGTCTTCGGGGATATCGATGGTATCGGCATTGGGCAAGCCGCGCTGCTTCAGCTCTTCGCGGGCGGCTGCCGTGCGGTTGGCGATTTCGCTGTCGACCAGGGCCTTGGGCACATCAAACGTGCAGGCGGCTGCCAATGCATCCATGACGCTGGCCTTGGTACGGCCTTTGGTGCGGGCCTCGGCCTCGCGCTGGACGTTGCCACGGATATCGGCCAGCAAGGCTTCGACATTGCCCTCGGGCTGACCCAGGGACTTGGCGAATTCGGCATCGATTTCGGGGAGTTCGGGTTCGGCGACTTCCTTGACGGTGATGGTGAATTCAGCCTGTTTGCCCGCCACGGTCTCGCTGCCGTAGTCTTCCGGGAAATCCAGCGAGAAAGTTTTTGTCTCGCCGGCCTTCAGACCCTGAGTGGCAGTCTCGAATTCGGCCAGCATACGGCCCTGCCCCAGCACAAAGGGGAAAGCTTCGGCAGTACCGCCATCAAAGGCAACACCATCGATGGTGCCGGCAAAATCCAGCGTGACGCGATCACCATCCTGCGCGGCGCGATCGGCTGCGGGCTTGAAGATGGTGCGCTGGCGGCGCAGGATGTCCAGGGTTTTCTCGACCTCGGCATCGCCGACATCAATCGTGCTGCGGGTGATCTTCAAGGCGGACAGATCAGGAAGCTCGACCTCTGGGTAGACTTCAAAGGTGGCGGTAAAGGCCATCACGCTGTCGTCCACACCTTCGAGCTTGGGTTCGAGCGTGGGGCTGCCGGCCAGGCGCAAATTGGTGTCGGCAATTGCCTTGTCCAAGGACTTGCCAATCTGGGCATTGACGACGTCGTAACGTACCGACGGGCCATGGCTGCGTTCGATGATGGACAGCGGGGCCTTGCCGGGACGAAACCCCTGGACCTTCGCCGTGCGGGCGACGCGTTTTAGCTGCGCCTGAACTTCTTTTTCAATGTCGGCGACAGACACGCTCAGATCGACACGGCGCTCTAGGCCGGAGAGTTTTTCAACCACGGGCTGCATTCGGAACCTATTGATAGTAGTGAATAGTAAACGGGCTATTTTAGCGGAAAGTGAAACCGGGCGTAGGGAGGGCTATGAGGATGGTTTTTCACGCTATAATGTCGGGCTACCCTAGCGAACGTGGCGGAATTGGTAGACGCACCAGGTTTAGGTCCTGGCGCCGAAAGGCGTGAGAGTTCAAGTCTCTCCGTTCGCACCACTGATCTGATCAGCATAACATTAATAATAAGCAAGATCAGTGGGTTACGAGACAGCCCTGGAATTGGGCGTTCGGGATTCCCGCCTGGACAAGGTCTCCGCCGCCTCGGTGCGCCGCGAGATCTGAATCCTGTCTTCGGTCTTCGAATCCGCCCGCCTTGAGTGGGGCTGGGCGGAACACAATCCCTGCCGTGACATTCGCAAGCCCGCGAACTCCAAAAGCCGGGACCGGGGAATTAGCTGGGATGCAGTGGGAGCAGGTCTTTGAGGATCACGTCCACCTGCCCCAGGCCAAATCCGGCAGACCACGGGATGTGCCGCTGTCCACCAGGGCCGGACGGCTGCTGCGCCAGAATTTCCCGCAAGGTCGAGGTGCTGGACCTGTGCAAGATCTTTGGCTGGACGGACCCGACGATGGTAATGGTGTACTACAACCCGCACGCCAGCACCCTGGCGGAACTGCTGGGGTAATGACGTGCTGAATATGAATACTAGTTTTCACCGTGAAACTTATATTTAACTTATAATTTTCATGAATACGATCCTTTGGACTCGAAAAGCCGTCAAGCAGCTACGAAAGCTGGATCCTCAGCATCAGGTCGCAATCCGCGATAGCGTCACGACGTTGGAAGGCATGCCTGAATGCCAGAACATCAAGTCACTCATCAACCACCCATACGGCTACCGTCTGCGGGTGGGACAGTACCGAGTTCTGTTCGACTGGGGCGGCGCCATCAAGATCGTCCAGATTGAAGAAGTGAGAAAACGCGATGAACGCACGTACTAATATCCAGATCATCAACGGCCCGGACGGCGAGCCTGCCTTTGTCGTGATCCCCTATACGGATTACGTGAACCAGCATTCCGAAGATCAGGACCTGATTCCACACGATGTCGTCAGCCGTACGGTAGACGGGGCCACACCACTACGAGCCTGGCGCGAGCACCTGGGCCTCACCCAGGGTGAAGTGGCTGAACGCCTGGCCATCACCCAATCGGCCTATGCCCAGCAGGAAAATAGCCAGCGGCTACGCAAAGCGTCACGAGACAAGATTGCTGCTGCCTTGGGCATCACAGGGGCGCAACTGGATTTCTGATTCATTTCCCAGTATGCAATGCCTGCGGCGCCAAGCAAGCAACTGCAGACCAGACTCGACAGAATAA